>JACMKO010000070.1 GCA_014380065.1 Leptolyngbya sp. ES-bin-22
AATCCTTTATCCGCTGTGCTGCTTAGGAGAATGGGCGATCGTCCTTCAATTTGCAGCTCCAACCGGCTGAGAAAGCGAGTGTCGCGGCAAAACAAACCCATGCTAGAGCTGCGATCGTTTTCCATGCAGCCGCCAATATTGCCCAACGTATCGGTTAGCAAGAATAAGTCGTCGTCCTTTAACGTCAACGTGGTGTGAGGACGCTCACTCAGCACACAGGGCCATTCAGTCGTAGGTAGTTGGTCAGCCGGAGCAAACTTTCGACCGTCAAGTTCAATCAGTTCCAGAGTTTCTAGTGTCATTCGATCCACATCGGGTAACAGGACAAGGTTTGTGATTGCAAAGCTGAGGGCAGTGCTTAAACGCACGTGCGATCGAGCGCCATTGAGCACAAGACTTAGGACTTTGAACCGTAACCGAAGTGCGTTCAAATCCACCGATGGCATGCTTGAACGGTCTTTCAGTCTAATACTTGCAGTCCTTCATCGCCCCTTTAGCAGGTTGGATAGAAAGGTGTTAGATAAGAGTATGTTTGACTCACTTTCGGTGACGGGTGCCCTGCTTCGCCAAACAGCAATGGCAGGAACAATGCAGCAGTCTACAGATGACGATCTTGCGTGGAACTAGCCCACATTCAAGGCTACAGAATTTTTGCGGCTTGTATAGCGATCGGGGCATTCGTCGTCAAAAGCTCACAGAATCTTGATGGAATCGCTTTTCAGCCTCCAATTGACTCATCATCCTGCACCAAATTTCTGCATGAACGCTGAATTTATAGTTCCAAAACGTCAGCGTTTCCAAACATGGGAGTGGAGACACAAGCTGCAACCGCGCTAACGGCAAAAGATTAGGTTGAACCTCTCCTTGAGCAGTCGTTAATCTAAGTTGACTTTGCTCACGCGCTAATAACCTCCTCACCTAACGAGCGCTGGCGGCGGTGAAGCGGTAAACGCCATCGGCTGCCCATTGGAATGCGTAAAGCTTAAGTGTAGTGCGTGCAAATGGTAACCGCAATCACCCGGTACTGGCAGTTTACCGCTTGCGGACGGGACACCAGTGCGCGGTAGCCCACCGATCGCGTACAGCGGATCGCCCACCAGTGGATAACCAGCGGCGGCTAGATGAATACGAATCTGGTGCGGTCTGCCCGTCAGAATGGTCACTTCGAGTAACGCCGTCTCGGCATCACGACGCAGCACAGCACAAGCGCTTTGGGCAAACGCGCCTTGGGGGTGTGCTGCATAGACATACCCCAGCACTGGATGAGGCTGCTTGCCGATCGGTTCCGTGATGGTAAAGCGATCGTCCATTGAGTTGCCCTGCACTAGCGCCCGATAGACTTTTTGCATCTGACGTTCGCGCAGTTGCTGGCTGAGGTAAGCACGAGCAGCGGGCGATCGTGCCAGCAGCATTAGCCCAGACGTACCTCGCCCCAACCGATGAATGGGGGTCGGCGTTGCCTGCGGATAGCGCTGCTGCAACTGCCAGAGCAGCGTATGCTCCAGAAACCCTCCTCCCGGCAGCACGGGCAACCCAGAGGGTTTTGCCACCACCATTAAATCTGTATCCTCGTAGAGCACGTCAAACGCTAGAGGCACCTCTGGCTCCTGCCAGGGGGAACGCTGATACGTCAACCATTGCCCCGCCAATAGACAAGTTTCTGCGGTTGTTTCTGCTTCGTCTAGCAATATTTGCCGCGATCGAATCCGTTCTTGCCACTCCACTCGATTAGAGTGACGATAGCGATCGGTGTAATAGTCCAACACGGTCACGCCATGCGCCGATCGATCCACCTGCTCTCGATACGTCCAACCGTTATTCACGCACTTAGCAAACTGCCCAACTCCTGTATTCTGGACTCTGTAGCGTACTTCGATCCAGAAACACTAGCCTTTCTTAGCTAACTCCAGCCCCAAAAGTAAATGCCCCCAGCCGAAGCCAGAGGCAATATCAGGGTGCATCTACCACTCCTCTATTCCAAAACGCCTGGCGTGATCCGGAGGAAATGGAGAAAGGGGCAAAGTTTTGAGTTTTGAGTGCAATCTCTGCGTCTCTGCGGTTTCGTCCTCCTCCCGCTCCCGCTCCCCGACCCTTTACCTTTCAACAACCAGTAACTCCCCGTGGTTTCCCTCGCTCAACTCCAAGCACAGCAAACGCTTCCCACTGTCGATCGTCACTACCGATGTCGCGTAAATCTCAACCTCTACGGCTCTTCAGCGCTGGAAGGGTTAGTCACACAGGCAGCGACAGGACGCTACTTGCGCCTTGTTTCGCTACCCAGTGAGACGCAGCAGGGAACAACTCAAGGCGCGTTAGAAGTCTGTTTATGTGAAGACGATTATCCAGGCTGGCTCGCGATCGCCGACCTGGAGCAGCTAGATGTTGCCGAATCGCCCTATCAAGCGATCGCGCTTTCTGAAGCAGAGATTAGAGCCAGGGTGCAGGGCGCGATCGCCTTTGCCCAGGCAGCAATGGCACAACCAAACCAGTATCTCTGGGGTGGCACTGTGGCACCAAACTACGACTGTTCTGGTCTAATGCAAGCTGCTTTTGTCTCGGTGGGCATCTGGTTGCCTAGAGATGCCTACCAGCAGGAAGCGTTCGTTCAAGCAATTGCGCCTTCAGAGCTGCTTCCTGGTGATTTAGTGTTCTTTGGCTCACCGACAAAAGCGACTCACGTTGGGCTTTATCTGGGGGACGACTGCTACATTCACAGTTCTGGCAAAGATCAGGGGCGCAACGGCATTGGCATCGATCGCTTGTCTAGCGAGGGCGATCGCGTCAGCCAAACGTACTACGCTCAACTGCGCGGTGCCAGACGCGTTGTAGCCTGTTACCAACCTCGCAGTGGCTCACAGTGATCACAGAGTAGTGACAGTTTTTTGGTAGAGTGCTTTCAGCTTCATCTTTCTATCGCCATCGGTATTGACCATGAGTACTTCATTGCATCTTGAAGGAAGCCTAAGCCGCGCTTCCAACGCCGCGCTTCCCGAAGTCTCGGTCGTCGTGCCCATTCACAACGAGTACGATAGCTTACCTCATCTGGTAGACGCGATCGCCTCTAGCCTCCGTGCAGAACAGCTTCGTTACGAAATCATCTGTATCGACGACGGCTCAACGGATGGTTCCGATATTTTGCTCAAGCAAATGGCTCAAACGCGGAGTGACCTACGCGTTGTGATTTTGCGCCGTAACTATGGTCAAACGGCAGCGATGGCAGCAGGCTTTAGCAGTGCGAGAGGGCGGGTTATCGTCACGCTGGATGGCGATTTACAAAATGATCCGGCTGATATTCCCATGCTCCTTGCAAAGCTAGAAGAAGGCTATGACCTCGTTAGCGGCTGGCGTAAAGACCGTCAGGATGCAGCGCTGACCCGACTACTCCCCTCAAA
>JACMKO010000071.1 GCA_014380065.1 Leptolyngbya sp. ES-bin-22
CCCTTACCCAGCGATTGGATCTGTAGCCGTCATGCTTTAAGTTGGTACAACTTAGGGATAAGAATTTCATAACCTCGGCGTTTTCCGTAGGGGCGCACAGCGTGCGCCCCTACCTACGCATAATTTGTCGGTTTTATTTAATCCACGATCCTTAGCTATTGCGTTAGCTGCCGCTCGATCGCGTGGTGCCAGCGCTCGCCCATGTCCTCAAACGCGACATCGATCAGCAATGGATCTGCTTTTGTGCCAATCTGCAAAGACGAGTGTTGGGCAGTGACAGTACCGATCTCACGCCAGTTTGCTGCGAGCTGCTGCTTTAGATAAGCTTCCCAATCGGCTTGAACAGCAGGGGCGATCGACACAATAATGCGCGCGCAACCTTCGGCAAAGAGCAGATGATCAAGGCGGGATGATGAGGGTGAGAGGGCGATCGTGGCACCGTGTTGACCACTTAAACAGCATTCTGCCAGCGCAACTGCCAATCCACCTTCAGCACTGTCATGGGCAGATTGAACCCAACCCTGCCGAATGCCTTCACGACACGCGGCTTGCACCTGACGCTCTAGCTCAAAGTCGATGATGGGAGGGATGCCAGCGATCGTGTGATGTATCACTGCGAGGTATTCGGAGCCGCCTAGAGTCAGAAGTTTTGAGTTTTGAGTTAAGAGTTTTGAGTTATCAGAGCTGTCTAATTCGCTTAACTCAGCACTCTCTGTGGGCGCTCCTAGCAGATAAATTAGATCACCTTCTGTCCGCCAGCCCTGACCGCAGCTTTTGGTTAGATCGGGAATCAGCCCGACCATGCCAACAACGGGTGTGGGATAGATGGGTTGGGGCTTGCCGTCTGCATCCAGCGTTTCGTTGTAGAGTGACACGTTGCCGCCAGTCACGGGTGTGCTGAATGCTCTACAAGCTTCTGCCAGTCCTCGGCAGGCTTCAGCTAACTGCCAGTAACCGATCGACTTCTCGGGGCTACCAAAATTCAGGTTATCGGTGACCGCTAACGGTTCGGCTCCGACACAGCTTAAGTTGCGCGCTGCCTCTGCCACAGCGGCTTTTGCGCCTTCATAGGGATGGAGGTAGACGTAACGGGCATTGCAATCGACGGTGGCAGCGATACCTGGGGGTGAGGAGTGAGGAGTGAGGGGTAAGGAGATGTGGAAATGAGGGGACGAATGCGGACGATCGCGGCATCGGCACCACCAGGGAGCATCACGGTGTTGTTTTGCACCTGATGATCGTATTGGCGATAAACCCAGCGTTTAGACGCGATCGTGGGGCTTGCCAGCAGTTGCAGCAGCACGTCATTCCACGTGTGTTGAACGCCATTGATTTCGATGCCTTCGGGAGTGCAGGGGGGAAGGCTGTCAGCATTCCATGCCCAGGCTTTGCGGGCGTAGTCGGGTGGTTCTGCCAGCAGTTCGTGATAATAGATAGGCGTGTTGTCTGAGAGAGCGGTCGCAGGGACTTGAGCCGCAACTTCGCCTTGAAACAGCATGCGGACGATCGGCTCTTCAATGACGGTGCCTGCCACAACAGCGTGCAGTCCCCAGCGCTCAAAGATGGCGATCAGTTCTTGTTCACGTCCTTTGTGCGCGACAAACAGCATCCGTTCTTGAGATTCGGAGAGCAGGTACTCATAGGGCACCATGCCTGTTTCGCGCACTGGAATCAAATCCAGATCGAATTCAATGCCTACTCCACCTTTCGCTGCCATTTCAGCAGTGGAGCAGGTGATGCCCGCCGCACCCATGTCTTGAGCCGCAACGACAGCTCCCGTTTTGAAGGCTTCTAGACACGCTTCAATGAGGGCTTTTTCGAGAAAGGGATCGCCGACCTGTACCGCAGGACGAGCGTCCATTGATGCCTCACTCAACTCCGCGCTAGCGAAACTGGCTCCACCCATGCCGTCCCGTCCCGTGGTCGAACCCACATAGAGGACAGGATTGCCGATACCTCTCGCACCCGATTTGACAATCTCTGGTGTCTCCATTAAACCCAGTGCCATAACGTTGACTAAAGGATTGTCGGAGTAGGCGCGATCGAAGTAGATTTCGCCACCAACCGTTGGCACACCCACACAGTTGCCATAGTGAGCAATGCCAGACACCACACCACTGAGCAAACGACGAGTCCGGGCATCCTCTAGAGAACCAAAGCGAAGAGAGTTGAGGAGGGCGATCGGACGTGCGCCCATCGTAAAGATATCGCGCAGAATGCCACCCACACCCGTCGCTGCACCTTGAAATGGTTCAACCGCTGACGGATGGTTGTGCGATTCGATTTTGAATGCCAGTTGCAGACCATTCCCCAAGTCCACCACGCCTGCATTCTCACCAGGACCAACCAGAATGCGATCGCCCTCGGTGGGAAACTGCTTGAGCAACGGACGGGAATTTTTGTAGCAGCAGTGTTCTGACCACATCACCCCAAACATACCCAACTCGGCTTTGTTGGGATGGCGACCCAAACGACGCACAATTTCTTCGTACTCCTCTGGCTTGATGCCTTCTGCGGCAATGTCTTCAGCAGAGAACGGAGCGGCGATCGGGGCAGACATAACAGAAATCACGCCAGGAGAACAGGCTTTATTGTATCGAGCTTTGACGTTTTCTAAAGTTATGGCGGCTGGAATTGAGCGGTAAGTGGAATTAAAACGCGCCATCGTAGGATGAGTTGCGGTAGCTGATGTCTTGCACCACTCGCAACAACCGCCCTGCAATCAATTGCGGGCTCATAAACGAAGTCCGTTAAAACGGACTATAACGCTTCACTGCTAAGCCTTTCAACCCATTACCCTACGGGAAGACAAAGCCTACAATGGGTTTCAGCTATTAGCCCCGAATTCATTCGAGGGCGGGTTCTTGGGAAAGGTGCAAGATTTAAGATACGTCACCCATGCCGCTCAAGGAACAGATGCGTTACGGCTGCGCCCAACGCACCCTATGTTTAACTACGTCCACCGCTCTTAATCCGTACGATCGCGTCGATTACTGGTTGCAGGCGCTTCAGCAAAGACAACACAATTCCCATTCAAATCCAGGACGGTGAATTCGCTCATGCCCCAGGGTTTTGTATCAAGGGCACCGTTGGGATGAATGATACCCTGCGTCTGATATTCTTCGTAGAGTGGCGCGATGCCGCTGATGTTGATGCGGCAGCTTGTGTTCTCGGCAACCTGCCGATCGCCACACTGCCACAAGTGAAGTTGAGCGCCACCACGCCGCAAACCCGCGTAATCGTCAGATTGAAACTCCGCTGTAAAGCCGAGTTGCTGTTCGTAAAAGGCAATCGTAGCGCCAATGTCAACGGCTGGCAGCACAGGCACAGCGTTCAGAAATTTGGTCACAGAATTCATGGATTCACCTTAATAAGCGATCGCCAATTCACGCCAATTCAAATTTTGACATCTTGCAGCCATGCGCGCAGCGATCGCAGTGCCGTCATCAACCCTAACGCATCGCTCTCATCAATAAACTGAAGAATTCTACCCGCAGGCAAAAACGGAAACGCGAAGCTATGGTCAGAGGAGGCATAACGTTGACCGTCTAAACCATAAATTTGCAACTGTCCCTTCAAAAAATCATCCCCCGGCTGACTGACATAGCACCAAACTTCGGGCACAATCAAGGCGGCATAAAGCGCTAATCGATCAAATGTGCTTTTGTTCAGAGAAACGTCCAGAATTAAGTCTGGTGGGGGATCAAGGGCAAGGTCGATCGCTGCCTTGCCTTGAACCGCTGCAACGTGCTGGAGGTAATACCCTGCCTCTGGTTCCACTGCCAGACCCAAATCAG
Organism: Leptolyngbya sp. ES-bin-22; assembly: GCA_014380065.1. Taxonomy (GTDB): domain Bacteria; phylum Cyanobacteriota; class Cyanobacteriia; order Leptolyngbyales; family Leptolyngbyaceae; genus Stenomitos. The sequence goes on from JACMKO010000071.1 coordinate 3,798, forward strand.
AACGTTTCAATGTCGGCGCTTTGTAGCCCTCTACTTGCAGCTTCATGACATCAACCAGCACAAGAATCAACGACTCGATCAGCTTGTGGCAGCGATCGTGCTCCTCCAGCGGTGTCATCATTTCTAGACGACTGCGATCGAATGTGAAGCGAGACGTGCGATCGGCTCCCGTTTCTGCCAGGATTGCCTCAAACTGCTGCCAGCTTATGTCCTCCAGCACAAGACGTTGTTCGCTGGGTTTCGGTGCTTTCATGAATCGTCCCTAAGGATGCGCGCTTTTCTCCATTAACGCATTTGTTGGGGGAGACGCGATCGCACCCTCTGCCAGGGTGACTTTTTGATAAATCGCTGCCAGCGTCCCTGACCAGTGAAGGCTGTGAAAAGTCACAGAAGCGTCTCCTTGATATGTGGCAACATTCCAGGTGCCGTTGATCAGGCTGCGGACTTCGATCGACCGTTCTGTTTGGCTGACCAGTACGTATTCTTCCAGGGTGGAACAGGTTTGGTAATCGGTGAATTTTTCGCTGCTGTCAAACTTAGCAGTGGATTTGGACAGCACTTCAATCACGAGCTTGGGATAGTGAATAAAGTCTTCCGTTCCAGCCAAATCTCCAGGATCGCAGGTGACTACCACATCGGGATAGTAGTAGCAATCCGCCGCTTCTAACCGTACCTTGATATCAGAAGCCATGACAACGCACGGTTGATCCCGTAGATGCACATTCAAGAGGGTCGTCAAGTTCGCGGCAATGATGACGTGGGGCTTTTTAGCACCGACCATTGCATAGACCCGACCCTGACGGTACTCATGCTTAATTGGGCTGACCCGTTCTGCTTCGAGGTAGTCTTCTGGGCTGATGTAGAACGTAGAGTCGGCAACCATAAGCGTTGA
>JACMKO010000072.1 GCA_014380065.1 Leptolyngbya sp. ES-bin-22
ATTTGTACTGAGAAAACTATTACCTAGTTGAAGCTCACCAACATTTCCATGGGAAATGATCTCAACTCCTGTTAACCCTGTGTAGTGGCTCAAAACTTCAGTAATTTGGGCAATACCATCGCGAGTAGAGTCTAAAAGAATTTTAATATCCGCCTGCACCCCTGCCATAACAGCCGTTGCATCTGATATGTGCGAATCAACGAATGCAATAGTTTTTGGAGTTGAAGAATAACCCCTAAGAACATTTGGTAGTTCTAAAGGATTTATGCGCCGACCTAAATCCGAAATCGTTGATAGTTCAGATTGATAGCTACTCGCGAGTGGTGTCTTTGGTTCCAACATCTCTAACCTTTTTATTACACAAGTACAAGAACAATATTGCATCCTTGCTAAGTAGACCAGGCTTGAAATAGTCAACTATGTTTCTTTTTGCAACTCAGGCTAGAATCCCTACTGTATAGGAGATTCAGGAGTATTTACATTTTGAAACTTAGATGAGTTTTTCTGCCCCTACCTACCTAGGGCTGGTGATGACCTGCGGTACTATGCAGGGATCACTTAACTGCCTCTAGAAGAGAGGCATGGAATCATACAGCTTTAGAAAGCTCCCTTGTTAAATCGGTGCTCAAATAAATGGCTTGTCTGTGGTTGCCAACTTGCTAAAGCTCCTATAAATCATGCCCTTCTAAGCAGCTATTCAAGCCTTGATATCCCGCAATCTCACCAACCATTTAGTAGAAGACTGACCCATTCGGTTCTAGCAATCCTAAAACGGAAAATTAATGTATCTTCCAATAATTGTTGCTAGTTCACATATCACCCTGAAATCTAAATTGCTTAGGAAAATGAATTCAATCTCTTCGGATTCCAGTCTTCAAAATTCAAGACTAGTTAGTTGCTGATTCAATCATAAGGATAGCTATCCAGAGAAGCAAAAATCGCACATCCGATACGGCGCGTAGAGACTTGTCTCCTACGGTAACTTACTCAAACCCTCGTGCTTATGGCTACATGTAAATTCCTAGCATCGGACAAACAACGCTCGACAAGTTCCTCAGTATTTTTACGGTCTCTTCATATAAAAATCAGACTTCTTGAAGGAATCAACAACCTCTTTGAGAGTACGTGCCACTTTTTTCAGTGGTATCAAGGTGGTATCAAGATGGCTGTAGTGTAATAAGTAACGCTTTGTGTCGTGGTGCTCATCGATTTTCAGAGCTTCCATCTTTTCTTACTTACAAGCGGACGATAAATATCAGATGACAATGAGGGTAGACCTATTTCGTAAAAAATGAAGAATAATCAGGCGCAACTGAAAGCTTTACATGGTCTGAGGCTAATTTTCTCCATCCTTTACGAAAGGGCACTACCGGAGGGGCAGTCAGTACTTTGGAGTCAGAGATCTGGGAACTCTTGCTGATTGCGTTGTAGCTTCAGGAAAGCTGATGGCAGCATTCGCGTAAAATTAGATATTGACAGGTACTGCTCATGTCCATTGCCATCTAATAGGCTGGCAGTGCCAATATACGGCTTTGGTCTAAGGACACGGCAAGTAGCGGTGTATTCTGAGTTATGGACAATTTCTTGTAGGGTGTTGAGAAAAACTCGTGCTTGATCTGAAGCTGATTCGAGAAAATCCCGATTTTGTGCGCGAGCGGCTGAACACGCGCAATGGTAGCTATGACATCGAACCCCTTTTGCAGCTAGACGAACAACGCCGATCGCTGGAGCAGGCGCGATCGCAGCTTCAGACGCGGAGCAACGAAATCGGCAAACTGGTCGGGCAAAAGCTGAAGTCTGGTACGAAAGCTGATGACCCAGAGGTGCAGACGCTTAAAGATGAAGGCAACCAAATTAAAGTCACCTTAGGCGCTTTGGAACCTCAGGAGAAAGACCTGAAAGCGCAGATTGAATCGCTTCTGTTGGCGTTGCCCAATTTGCCTGGTGAGACGACGCCGATCGGCAAAAATGAGACCGAGAATATTGAAGTGCGACGTTGGGGTGACGAATATAAGCCGCAACGCGCTGACATTTTGCCGCACTGGGAAGTTGCCGAAAAGCTGGGCATTCTCAACACCGAACGGGCGACGAAGGTTGCTCAAGCTCGGTTTGTCGCCTTACTCGGAGCAGGGGCAGCGTTGGAGCGGGCATTGATTTCCTTTATGCTCGATCGCCAGACTGCCGCAGGCTATCTCGAAGTGCTGCCGCCGCTCCTGGTTAACACTCAATCGCTGACTGCTACAGGGCAGTTGCCCAAGTTTGCTGAAGAAAGCTTCCAGTGTAAAGACGATGATCTCTGGCTGATCCCGACAGCAGAGGTGCCTGTCACGAACCTCTACCGAGATGAGATTCTGACAGCGGATGAGTTGCCGATTCGTCACTGCGCTTATACCCCGTGCTTTCGCCGCGAGGCAGGCAGCTACGGACGTGATACACGCGGCTTGATTCGACTACACCAATTCAACAAAGTTGAACTCGTCAAAATCGTGCATCCCGACACTTCGGAGCAAGAGCATCAAACGCTGACACAAAATGCTGAAGCGATTCTGCAAGCGCTCAAGCTACCCTACCGTGTGATTGAACTGTGCACAGGCGATTTGGGCCCTGGTGCTGCCAAATGCTATGACCTGGAAGTGTGGCTTCCCTCTGCTGCAACTTACCGCGAAATTTCTAGCTGCTCGAATTTTGGCGACTTCCAGGCGCGACGGGGCAACATCCGCTTTAAGGAACCAGGCAAAAAGGGCACAGACTTTGTTCATACGCTCAACGGCTCTGGTTTAGCTGTTGGTCGCACGATGGCAGCGGTGCTTGAGAACTATCAGCAGCCGGATGGTACAGTCAGCATTCCAGATGTATTGCAACCGTTTTTGGGGCGATCGGTCTTGTAGCGGGGGTGAGAAGTCAGCAGTGATAAGCAGAAGGGTAGGGGAGCAGAGAACACATAGGAGAAAGGAAAGCAGAGGAAACGGGGAAAAGTACCGCCACTCAAACTTGAAACCTGTTTCGGTGGCGGTTGGGTCACCGAAAGCCAAACTGTCTCCCTACCCTTAGCCTCCTCTGCCCTCATCGCTCACCCCGCACTCTTCTTCGCCTCATCCGAATGTGAACTACGCTCTATCATTTGGGTGTACACAGCGTTAGAAATCGCGGGGAGAATTTCAGAGTTCTGGCTGTAGGTGGGATCGGTTCCAAACACGACCAGAATATAGGCGACTTTGCCGTCTTTCGATTCGATGAAGGCAACCTCGTGACGTGCTTTGGTGGTCATGCCGACTTTGGAGGCAAAGCGGACATCAGCAGGTAATGATTCACCGAGAAAGCCAGCGATCGAGTTATCCGGCTGCTGCTTCCAGACTTCTGGATTCAGGTCTCGCGTCAGCAATGCCATCATCTCCTGGCTGCGGCTGGCTGAGATTGCTTTACCGGAGTAAATCTCGTACATCAGCCTTGCCGCTTGATCGCTAGTGACCAGGCTGCGAATAGGCTGCTGTTGCTCGTCGCGCATCTGCAATTCGCGTCCATCGGGACCATCAAGTTTAAGCGAGTAAATGGGGTAGTTTTTCTGGCTGATGCTAAGTCCGTTGTAGCCCGCTACCCGAAAGAATTGATTGATCCGTAACCGGTGTTTAAGCCAGGTATCGTACTCTGCGCCGCTGAGGGGACTACCGGATGCAGTTTGGGTGATGCGATCGAAAATTTGACTGGCAGCATCGTTGTCTGAGTGAACGATCATGGCAGTTAGGTCGGCACTCAAGCTTGGATCGGGCTGCAAAAGACCTTGTTCGAGCTGCGCTTCGCAAATGACTAGCCAGAATAGTTTGACAACGCTGGCAGGGTAGCGAGGCGTTTCTTTTTGGTAGCCCGCACTTGTGTTGCTCTTCAAATCAATGAGCGTGATGGAGAGCGGTGCCGTGGAAAGAGACTTACTAGCGGCTAGCGCCACAGCCCCATCAACGATCGTCTGTAGTGCTTCACTGTGTTGGATGGAAGCATCAGGCTGCACGTTATAAGCTAGCTCGTCAATAGTCTGCTTTGGCATCACCGCTGCTGCTGTTGAGGCTTGCAGTGGCGGCTGAATGGACGACTGGACAGACGGCTGTAGGGAATCTGATTGCTGACGTAACCGTTGCGTACCCCAAAAACCTGCCACTGCAAGCCCAGCAACAACACAAGACAAAAGCGCAGTACGCTTTAATCGCCACAGCAAACGCGCCGACGATCGTCGCGGGGTCGCTGGCTGCGATCGTCTACCCAATGTCTGCTGTGGGCGCTTTGAGACTGTCCTACCGACAGCCATAGCAGAGCGACGATAGCTTGCAGTGGCAATGGGCGATCGCGGATCGGCTGGGAACCGTGGGGCGCTCGCGGCTGGTGCTGCTAAGCGACGCTGTAATTGCGTTATTTGAGCACGGAGAGAAGACGTTTCCGCTTGGAGCCTTGCAATGATGCGATCGGCTCTGGCAAGCTTTGCCTTCAGCTTGGCGTTCTGGTGCTGAAGAGGCTCCGGTTTGATTTTGAGTAATTGATGCACAGGAGCAGCCTTTAGTTGATAAGCACGGCTGGATACTGGTATACAACAAGTTTCCGCTTCTGATGCAACTATTTCGTGTTTGGGGTCTAGAGTCAAACGCGATCGGTATTTTGTGCCAGATAACATTTACTGAGTTGTAGCTTCTAGAATAGGTGTTACGTGTGTTGCCACCGTGTCTTAACACGCTTGCAACCGCAAAACCACCGTTTTACTGGAAGTTTGGTATGTCAGTTTTGGCTGCGATCGCCGTTTTAGCAATCCTCATTGTGGTTCACGAACTGGGGCACTTTACGGCTGCCCGTGCTCAGGGCATTTATGCCAACCGCTTTTCTATTGGGTTCGGTCCCATTCTGTGGAAATATCAGGGTTCGCAAACCGAGTATGCGCTGCGTGCCTTTCCTTTGGGTGGGTTTGTGGGCTTCCCAGATGATGACCCCGATAGCACTATCCCACCGAATGACCCAAACTTGCTGAAAAACCGTCCTGTGCTCGATCGGGCGATCGTCATCAGCGCTGGTGTGATCGCCAATTTGGTGTTTGCCTACTTCCTGCTTGTGACGCAGATCGGCATTGCTGGTACGCAGGACGTAAATTTCCAGCCAGGAGTTGTGGTGCCAGAGGTGAAGTCGGAGATTAGTTCGGCGGCTGCCAAAGCGGGCATTAAGCCAGGAGACATCGTTCTGGCAGCAGACGGCAAAGAACTGGGAGCCTCTAGAGAGGCGATCAAAACGCTGATGACAACGATTCAAAATCGCCCGAATCAAGCCATTGCCCTCAAAATTCAGCGCGATGGCAAGGTGCTGCCTAACCCGTTGGTCGTCACGCCAGATGCCAATGCCAAGATTGGCGTACAGCTTTCACCCAACGTCACGATCGAGCGTCGCCGCTTAAGCAACCCGGTTGAAGTCTTTACACTTGCAGCCAGCGAGTTTCAGCGCATTACAGTCTTAACGATTCAGGGGTTTGGTCAGCTCATCACCAATTTTGGACAGGTCGCCGATCAAATTTCGGGTCCCGTGCGGATTGTGGATGAAGGCGCAAAACTGGCGCGATCGGATGTTTTCAACCTCTTTACCTTTGGCGCACTCATCAGCATCAACCTGGCAATTATTAATATCTTGCCCTTACCGGCTCTAGATGGCGGGCATTTGGCATTCTTACTTGTTGAAGGCTTACGCGGCAAACCCTTACCGTCTAAACTGCAAGATGGCGTGATGCAAACGGGCTTGATGCTGCTCCTGGGGCTGGGACTTTTTCTGATCGTGCGCGATACCAGTCAGCTAGAGTCGGTACAGAAGCTGTTTCGGTAGATGGGAGTAGGGACGTTACATGTAGCGTCCCTAAAGATTGCTTTGTATCCTTTAGCCCTTATCTTTCAGCCTTCCCCATGTGCGCTTCCCGGAAACTACCAGCTAAGCCGCAGCGGGCGATCGAACTCCTGCTGCGGCTGAAGCATCTTTATCCTGATGCGACCTGTTCGCTCGATTACGAAACGCCGATGCAGCTACTGGTTGCCACCATTTTGTCTGCCCAATGTACAGACGTGCGGGTAAACATGGTCACGCCAGCACTCTTTCGACGGTTCCCTGATGCAGCAGCGATGGCAAGCGCTGAGCTGGCAGAGATTGAGACTCTGGTGCGATCGACGGGCTTCTACCGCAATAAGGCGAAAAACATTCAAGCTGCCTGCCGCATGATTGTGACGGAGTTCGGCGGCGAAGTACCGAAGCGAATGGAGGATTTACTCAAGTTACCGGGGGTCGCTCGTAAAACAGCCAATGTTGTGTCAGCCCACGCTCACGGCATTAATCTTGGCGTTACAGTCGATACGCATGTTAAACGATTAACCTATCGCTTGGGACTGACTGAGCACAAAGACCCCGTCCGCATTGAACGAGATTTGATGAAGCTGTTGCCGCAGCCCGATTGGGAAAACTGGTCAATTCGGTTGATCTATCATGGTCGCGCCGTCTGCATGGCGCGAAATCCTCAGTGCGATCGCTGCACCTTGGCTGACCTCTGCTCCGCCGCCAGTTTGTCTCAGAAACCATTGACCACGCCTGAACAGGATGCTTTGGCAGTGACTCCAGAACATCCTGCGTCTGTTGTTGGCTTGTCCGCGATCGACTTAAATTTAGTTGGTAAATAGTCTGCTGAATTCGGTATAATCATAAGCTGTGTCTTCACTTAAAGAGCATCGGAATGACTCATGGCTAAAAAGAGCATGATTGAGCGCGAAAAGAAGCGCAAGAAAATGGTGGAAAAGTACGCTGTGAAGCGTGCAGACTTACAAGAGCAGTTTGCGGCGGCGACATCGCAACAGCAAAAGCTAACCATCCACCGTCAGATTCAGCAGCTTCCTCGCAACAGCGCTCCCACCCGCGTCCGCAATCGCTGTTGGGTAACGGGTCGCTCTAGAGGCTTCTACCGGGATTTTGGCTTGTCTCGCCATGTGCTGCGTGAAATGGCGCACCAGGGACTTTTGCCGGGTGTGGTGAAGTCGAGTTGGTAGGGCGGATAGAGTTAAGAGTTTTGAGTTAAGAGTTTTGAGTTGGGGTTCTAGAAGGTCTTACTGAACAGTCAGTACTTTCCTAAACTTAAAACTCAAAACTTTCACTTATTGTCCACAGCAGCGATCGATCCCTAAGCTGTCGAGCAATAAATCGCTGACGGCATTGGCAACGGTAAATTCGCCAAAGAAGCTGTTAGAAAAATCAAAGGATTCCATCTCGGTGACGATCGCCATGACCAGCGAACCGAGATCGTTTTCCCCCTCCATGCGCTGCCGGACAAAAATCTGAGCAGCGCGTTTTGCTATGTGCTCATTAGCGTCTTCTGGAATGAACTCTTGATTGAGCCAGCTCAACAGCGCTACTTGCAGCCATTCCCCTTCTTGCACTGGGTTCTGGGCAGGCGGTAATGTAATCGGTGGAATCGGTTCAGCCATCAGCGCGATCGCATCTCACACGGTTGGTGTTCTTAGTTTACGCTTGCGATCGACACAGAAACCGAGTTTCTGAACCTTGAGTAAACGCCATCACTTTTGCTACAAAGAAATCCGGTTTCCTGCCTGGGCTGCTACCAGTTCGTTTCTTCTACCAACTCGCTGGGTTCACCGGGGTAGAAGCACTTGTCCAGGATCTCAGCCAAGCTATAGGAACACTCTACTGGAAACGTGGAGCCGGGTAGATCTGTTTCTCCAACGGCAAGTTCAACCCCTTTCAGGTAAGCCTTGCGAAGTGCCTCTTCAATATATGGTTGCAAGCTGGGATTATCTTCCAGTAAGTCAGCCAGGTCTAAGCGTTGAAGGCGGAGGGTCGCTAACCAACTACGGCTACGCTGTTGATGTTGGTACTCCCATTTCAGCAAATGTTCTAGCAACACACTTAAACGGTCGCGAAGTTCCTGGCGTTGCTGCTTACCCAACGATTCAATCTCCTCAATGAGATTTGGCAAGTCGATCTGATTCCACTGTTGGTGGCGAAGCAACCTGACTTGCTCCTGCGTCCAGGCGTAAAAGTCAGCCTCATAGAGCTTGCATTCAGATATTGAGGTTGCGGTCTTTGGGTTTGTTTCAGGCACTTGCATCGGCTTGCTCCAACCACAATAGCTCTATCGTAAACCGTTCTCTAATGAGAGCCGCTACCGCGATCGCACGTCAGCATAAGTCGTGTGCTAACGTCAAAGCAAGAGCGTACTACTAGAATTGAAAACGATGAAGTCTCTGCAAGACTATACGATCGTGATTCGTCCCGATGATAACGGCACCTTTGTTGCCTATGTGCCAGCGATCGCGGGATGTCATGCGTGGGGACAAACGGCTGACGCAGCACGAGCGGAACTGATATACGTCTTCGACATGATGCATCAAGAATACGTGGAAGCTGGAAAAGCGCTTCCTGAAGACGTTGAGTTATTGGTTGCTAATGCCAGCTAAAGCGAGTGAATTAGGTAAAGTAGCGCGGAGACTGGGCTTTGAGCAGGTGCGGCAAAAAGGGAGCCACGCCCGTTGGAAACATTCTGATGGTAGAGCGACCACGATTCCAATACATGGCAACGCTGAAATCGGAAGCTGGCTCTTCCACGAAATTTTGAAGCAAATGGGCATCACTGAAGACGAATTTGAGCGGCTTCGATAAAGTGAGGAATCAGAGAGACGCTAAGGCGATGCTCAGGGAACCACTAGCGCGATGCTTAGGGAACCACTAGCGCGATGCTCTCTGAGCCACTATCGCGATGCTCAAAGAGCCACTAACGTGAACGCAACAACTGCACAAATGTATCGCTAACCGTGTGGTCTTTCGTGTCAGCCGCGTGTTGAATCAGTTCTTCGCGCAAACGTTGGGCAGCATCCAGAGGTAGGAGCGTTGCCAGCAGAAAGTAGACTCCACGAAAACGAGAATCGCTCTTATGAGTTTTGAGCCGTTCTTCAATGGCTTCACTTTTGCCCAAGAAGGTTTGCACCAGAAAGAATTCTGCAATCTTGTCGTGGCGGAAGTACCATTCTTTCTTCGCCTCGCCTTTCGCATCCAGTTCTTGCCGACTCACAACCATACGGAATTTCTCGTCTTCCATGCAGAGCA
>JACMKO010000073.1 GCA_014380065.1 Leptolyngbya sp. ES-bin-22
CAACTGTTGTGCTAAATCCCAGTCTTGTTTTCTCTCAGCACGATAGGCATCGTTTTTCAGCGTGGCAATGTCTGCAAAGCTGGCGTGTTGAGGCATCAAGCTTGCTACGTCGGTTTCCCGCTTCAACAGTTCTGCCTGACGTTGTTTTTCTTCTTCTGTCTGCCGTTCCGCCAGCTTTTGAGCGTTGAGTTGATCTACTGTTTCCCGAATGCGTTTAGCCACGATCGCAAACGCCTCATCCTGGTTCGCCCAACTTGCAATTGGTTTAGCGTGGGTTGGCAAGACATTCAATTTACTGAAGGGCACATCGAGATGGTTCTAGTCACAGGGGCGCAGAATGATGGGAATGACTCGCGCTGTTCCAGCATCATGTCGTGCGATCGCCCGCTTCAACTCGGTGCCATAGCAGTATTCCGAATCGATAAAGTCACTGCTAATAAGCAACAGGATAATGTCTGCCGTGTCGAGCTTATTCAAAATGGCAGGTTCCCATTCCGTTCCCGCTTCCAGTTGCAGGTCGTGCCAGGTGCTAATTCTGCCTGCTTTCTTCAAAGCAGAAAGGTGCTTTTCCAGCGCATTCCGCATGTCCAGGTCTTTGCGCGAGTACGAGTAAAAGATCTTGATCGGGTCTTCAGACACCTGCTTCTCCGGCAAGACTTGAGTGGGGCTGAATCGATTATAGTCTTCCTCCATCGGTTAAAAGGTCGATCGCTCCTCTGAGACAGACGAATTGACCCGTCGAGAGAACAAGCAGTTCTTGTTTCTGCAAACGCTGTACCAACTCCCACTTAAGCTGCGGTTACTTCCGCTCAAGCTGTCCTTACTTCCGAACAAGCGTTGGTTACTTATGCTCAAGCTGTCCTTACTTCCATACAAGCTGTGGTTACCTCCACTCAAGCGGAAGTAAGAAATGATGAAGCTGTGGTTACTTACGCTTTACGTGTAGTTAGTAACGTTAAAGCGACGGTAAAGTTCGATCGTGCGATCGCCATGACCGCGATCGCGAAACACTCAGCCAACAGCGGGTTTTCCCAGCTTAAAGGCATGGAGAAACGCGCATCCGTCAGGAAACGCCACACCTATCAGGTACTGACGGATAGTGCTTGGTGCCGATCGCCAATTTTCCCGCCAATCATTTGTCCCAAGCGATCGACCGTCAATTCGGCTGCATCAATGGGTTCTGAAACCTGGTCACCGCTGAAGACGATGACGCGATCGCTGTACTGCATAATTTCGTCCAGGTCAGACGAGGTAAAGATAATCGCAGTGCCACCTTCGCAACGGGCGATGAGCTGTTGCCAGACCCACAGCACCGATTCAATGTCTAACCCGCGAGTGGGGTGTTCCATTAGCAGCAAGTTCAGCGGGACGGGCAGGAGGGCGAGCTGAGTCCGCTGTTGATTGCCACCAGAAAGGCGCTCCACATGGGTTTGGGGTTTGCCACGAATGTTGAACAGGGCGATCGCGTGCAGCGTTTTCTGCAGGGTGCCTTTCCAATCGACAAACCAACCATTTGGTGGCGTGCGAAGGGCAACGTGTTCATGAATCGACAATCCACGGATCAGCCCATCACGCAGACGATCGGCGGGTGAATAGCCAATGCCAGCCTTCAAGTAATCACCATAGGGCTTTGCGGTCATGTCAACATCGGTGACTCGAAGCGTGCCTTTGGATGCTTTGAGTAAGCCTGCACACAGCAGCAGCAAGAGTTGTTGACCGCCACCTTCTAGCCCTGCCAGACCAATCACTTCGCCTTGCTGAATGGTGAAATCAGGCATCGTCACGCTAAGGCGATCGGTCGTCAGGCGAATATCCTTCACTGCTACTGCAATCGCAGCTTGGCATGTGTTTGGCTTGACGGGCGGCGCGAGTTCACGCCCAAACATCAACTCTACGAGGGTTTCGTCAGGACAAGGAATCTCTAGATTGCCAAGCACCTGCCCCTGGCGCATCACCGTGACGCGATCGCACAGTTCATTCACATCTTCCAACTTGTGCGACACAAAAATAACCGACTTTCCTTGTGCCGCCAGTTGCTTTGCCGCAGCGAATAACTCATCTTTTTGAGACGCTGAAATGCCTGTCGTTGGCTCATCCAAGATCAGTGTCTTTACGCCTAACGACAACAGCCGTAGAATCTCAAGCTGCTGGCGTTCACCAACGGTCAGGCTACTGACCTTCTCATTAGCGTTGAGAGCAAAATTAAACTGCGCTGCCAGTTGCCGAAACTCTCGCAATGCCTGTCGCCGCTTGGTGAAGAGACTGCCCGCTTTACCCACCAAAAAGTTATCCAGCACCGACAGCGGCGGAAAATCGAGCGGGTCTTGGTGCAACATGCCAATGCCAGCAGCGATAGCGTCGGCAGGCGTTCTCACCTCTACAGCGTTGCCATCCAGAAGTAGGGTGCCGCGATCGCGACTGATAAAGCCGCTCAACACCTTCACCAGCGTGCTTTTGCCTGCTCCATTCTCGCCCAGCAAGCCGTGAATGCTGCCTGCTTCGACGGTCAGCGAAACATCATCGTTTGCTCTGACTGCACCAAACCGCTTAGAGATATTTTGAAGCTCAACTTTCATGGCAAGCAAGGGTGATGAGAACTCAAACTAGGCTCAAAGCTAAAGGCTAAAAGAACATTGATCCTTTAGCCTTCATACTTTAGCCTTTCTATTTACTCGCCCCCTCCATCCCTGCCAGCAGTTGTGGCATGTACCAAATTTGCTGATCGGTTGCCGTCTCGCCTGCTTTCAGAAACTCCGTTTTGCCGTCCTGAAACTTGATTGAACCTTTATAAGGATTGATACTTTGATCGCCCAATCCTTTAATAAAGGTGTCGATGTACTTTTTATTTTCGCCTAGTGCTTTACCTGGTAAAAAGCCAATCATCGACGTTACCGGATCGTTAATGTCCTTCCAGTCCGGGCCTAACCAGACAAACTCGCTGGTCAGCTTGCCATCAACTGCTTTTTTGACGGCATCGGTGTAGGGAAGGCTCCAGTTGTAATACGGTACGCCCAAACACACATCTGGAGCGAGATCGCAGCCTGTTTTCAAGTCGTAGTGAACGAATTTGACTTTTTTACCGGCAGCAGCAGCCTTCTTCGTTTCAGTTGCGGCTTCGGGGGTATCAATGCCAGACATTACGACATCGTAACCGCCATTAAAGTAGTCATTCACCACTTTGGTTGGGTCAAGCGTCACGCCAGGTATGTTAAACCAGAAGCCGATCCAGGTTACTTTAAACTTCAAATCGGCTGGTTTCTTTTTGAGGTAGTTTTCCCAACAGTATTTGGCACCTAGGTAGGCAGCCGAAACGTAGCGACGGGTTTCGTCGTTAATCAAGGGTCCAAGGTAGCCGATTTTGCCCGTTTGCGTCCCCAAGGCAGCGGCGCAGCCAGCCATCATTTTGCCGTATTCCATGCGTCCCATGATGTTACTCAGGTTCGGCTGGTTTTTGAAGTTTTTGCCGTCTTTCCAGGCATAGTCGCCAGAGGCATGAACCACCGTGATATCGGGATGCTTTTTGGCAGTTTCCAGCGCATCGTCTTTAAAGTCGTCAGAGTTAAAGATGATAAACTTAGCACCTTTGCCAATGAGTTCATCGGCAACCTGAGTGCCTTTCACGTTGGGTCGATCGGCGGGGTTAACCTTATCCACGTAGTCAAACTTAACGCCGGGCACATTTTTGACGACCGCTTGCATCCCTTCATACTGCGCCTGATTCCAACCGCCGTCATCTTTGGGTCCGACGATGACCATACCGACCGTGAGTTCCTTGCCACCAGCGGCAGTCGGCGACCCGGATGCTGCTGGTGAGGCTGTTGGGGTTGGGCTGCTACACGCACCCACGCACGCGCTGAGCGCGGCAATGTACCAGAAGCGGTGTACGACAGAAAAAGTTCGATCGACGAGTAGCATAGTGTTGCGTTCAACAGGTTGATTCATAGACTTCATGGACTTTAACCGATCAGGGGTCATTGGCTATTGCTCTTCATCGCACGATTTTCCAACGCATACATGACTCTGCATGGAAACCAGCATCCAGCAGTTGGGCATCAGGAGCCAGCATCCAGTCAGTGCCATCGTCTGACTTCGATCGAGTCTCACGACCAAGACCGAACGGTTCCTTGCTGTGAGCGTTGTGGACACAATTCGTTGGGACAAATGGCATAAAGGAGTGAGCGATCGCAGCTTCGCTTTCTAATTAAGGCGATCATTCACTCCAAAAATGTATCACTTACAACATTTAGCCGTTATGTCTCACAACGCGCTCCGCGCACCCGGTCAGTTAACTACCACTTAGAGCGTCTAAAACGGTGCTGGCTTGCCCGATCGCGCTTAGCGTTGCCTGACGACCCGCATCAGCATCGTAAGTTAGCCGAATTTCTAAATAGCTGGATGGTCTGTAGGGGAGGCGCTCTGACCATTCGATCGCGACGATGCCCAAGGCAACTTCTGTTCCATCCCAGTAGGTTTCCGGGTAGAGCGCTGCCGCTGCTTGAATGTCTAACCGATACAAGTCGAAATGGTAAAGTGGTAGCCGTCCCTCCAAATATTCGTTGACCAACGTGAAAGTGGGACTGTCGATCGCCCCTCGAATGCCCAATCCTTCGCCAATGCCCTGCACTAGCGTTGTTTTGCCACTACCCAAATCACCTTCCAGTAAGAGCGTACTTCCGATCGGCAGCCGTTGTCCGAGGGTGATACCGAGCGATCGTGTCGCGATCGCATCTGGCAAAAAGATGCTTCTAGATTCTAGAACTTGAACCCTCGCCTCATCCTCCATCGTTAACCTCGTCTGTGCTTTTTCCAGCGTCAGTCATGCTCCCACAGGGCGTTGCTACTTGCGGGGATACGCCCCAGCCCGTTTCCCTAAAAAGAAGGGTGCTAAGATCCATCCTTTTTGCTCTTTAGGAGACGGCTAAGATGGGGGTGAGTTAGGTGATTCATCCCTTGATTCAGCAACACCTCCAATGATTGATCATGCTATGGCCAGTCCTGCAAGCGCGTTACACCGCTCCCAGCCTACGCTATTTTTTATGCACTCGTCCTGCCCAAGTCGAATAGGTGCTTGACGGATTGCCATTACCAAGGCATTATGAAAGCTCACAAGGGGCTATAGCGCAGTTGGTAGCGCATCTCAATGGCATTGAGAGGGTCAGCGGTTCGAATCCGCTTAGCTCCATACCCTGACATGTGTAGAGCGAAGGAATAAGTGTGATTTAAGGCATCCGTTTGCCGCTTTGGCAGAAGGATGCCTTAAGTCACAACAATTCCTTCGCTCTACAACTTGTCAGGGTATGGAGCTAAGCGGATTCGAACCGCTGACCCTCTCAATGCCATTGAGATGCG
>JACMKO010000074.1 GCA_014380065.1 Leptolyngbya sp. ES-bin-22
GACGAGACTCCAATCCTTAGGGCTCCAAGGCTTCAATTTAACCTTACGCTCACCATACAAGCCTGCCGCAGTCAATGCTTTCTTGATCTCAGCCCGCTCTGCCGAAAGTTTAACCATCATGTAATCGTCTGCAGTCTCTCTCGGTTCAACGTGAGACAGCGCTTTCAACGCGCGGTATCCGTTCGGTAACCGCATTCGTGTCAATGCTTCAATTTCTGCAACGCTAGGGGTATGGCTTGCCTCTAAATAGGAGCGCGTTGAAACATCATCCCAAATAGCGCTGATTACCTGTTCAGAGATATGCATAAACAAGGCATAACCGAGCCACAAAAGTGCTGTGGCTAAACCAAGCAAAAAGAGCTTTTTCCGCATAGTCCCCTAATACTTCGTGTGAAGAGCCACCTACTTAAAGCCTACCCAAACCCTCGATCGCAATTGACGCATCACAGATAGATGGGCAGTGCTTATCCTACTGGTGCTAGTTCTGTCAACTCAACGAAGCAAGGGGATAAACGCTCCTGAGAACTTCGACAGCCCGTCTTTTGACGCGGGAAGCAGACGGGTAAACAATAGGGCTTGCTGATGCTTCATTGTGACAAGGGGAACGACTGTGAAAAAATTGTTTGCTGTGTTGTTGGCGATCGCCGTTTGTGCCGTGCTCTTTGTCCGTCCAGCTCTGGCAGATGTCTCAGCCGATTTAACTGCCAAAGGTGCGAAGGTCTTCAGCGCCAACTGTGCTGCCTGCCATCAAGGGGGCAATAATCTCGTCGTTCCAAATAAAACCCTGAAAGCCTCTGCCCTAAAGCAATACGGGATGGATTCTACCGACGCGATCGTCACTCAGGCCACTAACGGGAAAGGCGCAATGCCGTCCTTCAAAGGTCGCCTCAAAGAAGAGGACATGAAAGCCGTTGCCGCTTATGTGTTAGACCAGTCAGCAAAGGACTGGAAGAAGTAAGGCGATGACTGATCTGTTGCTGGTCATGCTGCTGGGTCTGCTGGGCAGCTTTGGGCATTGCGTGGGCATGTGTGGCCCGCTTACCGCTGCGTTTGCCCTTTCGCAGCAATCGTCTCAGCAGTCGCCGACCTGGCAACACCGGCTTGCGTTTCATGGGCTGCTGAACCTGGGGCGCATTATCAGCTATGCCCTAGTCGGTGCGGGTATTGGAGCACTGGGTTCAGTACTCGTAGCAGGCGGGCAGCTAGCCGGGATTGGCAGTGGGTTGCGTCAGGGCTTGTCGATCGCCACCGGACTCCTGCTGATCTGGATGGGACTCACACAAATTAACCCCAAACTTTTGCCGGGTATTCCGCTACTCCATCCCATTCTGCAAGGACGCTTTCATGAGCGGCTGAGTGCGGGCATGATGAAGCTCTCTAGCCACGCCCATTGGTGGACTCCTGCACTGCTCGGCATGACGTGGGGCTTGATTCCCTGTGGCTTTCTGTACACTGCCCAGGTAAAAGCGGCTGAAACAGGCAGTCTGTGGCACGGCACTGCCACAATGCTGGCGTTTGGGTTAGGCACAGTACCCTCCATGCTGGGCATTGGGCTTTCGACCTCGCTGCTCAGCCGCGATCGCCGGAGCCAGCTTTTTCGCATGGGCGGTTGGGTGACGCTGACGATCGGCATTCTCACTCTGCTTCGCACGGACGACATGGTGGACTATACCGGACACGCTGCCATTCTGTGCCTCATGCTGGCGCTGCTGGCTCGTCCGATCAGCGGTTTCTGGTCGTTTCTGCTACGGTATCGCCGCGTGTTGGGGGTGGGAGCCTATATTCTCTCGCTGGCGCACACGGGACATATGCTCGACCACACCTTTGAATGGGATCTACAAAGTCTGCCATTTTTACCGATCGAACAGCAGGTTGGCATCTGGGCAGGCGTTGTCGCGATCGGGCTGATGACTCCCGCTGCCCTCACCAGTTTCGATTGGATGGTTAAAGCACTGGGCGATCGCTGGCGTTATATTCACCTGCTCGGCGTACCCGCCCTTATCCTGGGTGTGGTTCATACCGTGCTGGTTGGCTCTCACTATCTCGGCGCAACCGAATGGACAACCACCAACAAGGTACTGTCTGGCTGCGTCATCGCAGCCACGTTGATCGTGCTGATGATGCGCCTGCCCTGGCTGTGGTCGCTCCCGTTCTTGAAGCCGTTTTACACCCCACCGATTCGCGTGAAAGAGTGAGGGATGAGGAAGATGGGGAGGCAGAGGAGGGGAAAGAGGCTCTGCGCTATCGCCCAACGATCACACTATATCTAAGCTGGAATGGTCGAAACGTGGCAGGCGCTTTTGCCGTGCCGCTCAGCCGCAACTCATATTCCCCAGCTTTAGGAAACACAATATCGGCACCGGGAACGCCGTTGAATGCGGCAGCCTTGACCGCTTTAAGTGTAGGTTGCAGCAGGGGTGATGCATTGCTGGCATGAGGCACCGTATACACAGCCAGCCGACAATTGCACTGCGCTAAGGGAATCGTGCTGCCTCCTTTGCGCGTAAGCCCAAACCAGGCTTGCGACGGCACACCCGCCTTCGGATTGTGGTTTGGCTCAATATGAAACGTTGCTGCCACATCACCCGAAACCTTGACTGTATGCGCCAGCACTGGCGCTGCCACGAGTACTGGAAGCAGTATCCAGCCGATCGCCCAACGAAACTCTCTAACACGAACCATAAAACCACACCACAACAACTTGCCCATTCTTGGCTAACACTGCACTGACTGTCAAAAGACAGACCGTCGAATTGGTGGGGGGTGGGGAGTAGGGAGTGGGGAGGAAGCTGACTGCTGAAAGCTAAATCAACTCAAAACTCTCCTGACTCCTCTCTTCCAACTCAAAACTCAAAACTCAAAACTTCCTCCCCTTCTCTACTTAAAATAGATCAACAGATTCAGTCCTGGAATGGTGCGGGAGAGCGTCCATAGCAGCAGAGCAATGTAGAGAATGCCTAGCGCCCACTGATACCAGACCAGCACTGTAATCAAACCAGGAAGGTGTTCATCACGCAGGCGAATGTCGTTGAAGCCAAACTTGAGCAGGTTGTTGAGGCTGAAATCAAAGTAGTTGAGCCAACTCCAGCGGCGATCCCAAAGCAGGGGGATATAGCGTTCGCGAAACAACTCGTAGCGGGGGATCGTGGGCAGTCGCCCAATGAGAATGCGGAGCTGGCGGAGAGTCCCTTCTTCGGTGAAATAACTCACATCCATCAGGGGATGATAGCGACCGACTTGATAGAGCCGCACGAGCAGCAAGACGGGTATGGGAATGATCAGTGCCCCAATGCTAGAAAGGGTCAGCCAGGGTCGATCGGCGGCACGAAAGATTGAAATCAAGCCCCACAGAGACAAAGCGCTAAAGAGCGAGAGTACCCAAACGGTTTCGGAGACGGTTGGTAGGATGGGTTTAGGCATGATACGTCGCCAGCGATCGACCAGCCAGAACAACACTCCAAAGTAGGCGCTTGCGACCAGTCCCACCCCAAAAATGAGCCAAAAATCAGTGCCATAGCGCGTCAGCAGCAGCAGTTGACTTAAGCCCAACCAGCTTAGACCCGCAGAAATTCGATTCAGTGCTTCTAGACTGGGGGAAACCGCTTCTTTGGCAATGATGCGATCGCGCACGTTGATATACGTCGCCAGATCAACACTGCCGACAATCAGCAAATCGGCTGTGCTGCGAAACGGTTGTTGAAGCCGACGTTGCGCGATCGCCTCTGCCTGCTTTTTCGAGAAACCCACATCAACCAACTGCGTCACAGGTGCCGTGTTGATGTTAATCCCCACCAATTGCTGCCGCAGTTCCCGCAGCCGCAGCCGCTCCCGCATGTACTCCAACTGATTGGCATCGGGAATTTGCTCCAAACGTCGAAAGTTTCGTACCAGCTCGCGCAGCAGGTTTTCGTTACCCTGCAATGTTGGCACTGAAATGACGCGACTGATCTGTCCCGGATTGCCGATAATTTTGGCGCGATCGGAGTCAAAGCGCAGTCCTGGCACATTCAGGTAGGCACCTTTCGCAAACCCGGTATAGCCAAACTCTGCTCGATCCAGAATCGATGCTCCGCGTAAATTTACCGGACGGTTGAACTGTGCCTCCCGGAACAGCACCGTTTTCTCAAACACTGCATCTGTCAGAAAAAACGACTGGTTAAACGTCCCCTTCGTAAAAATTGCCTGGTCTTGCCAATGCGCCTGTGCAAAGTCGGCATTGCCCAACCATTGCACCCGCGTAAAATTCGTCGGTTGCTGAAACAGAGCCTGATTGAAGTTTGCCGTTGCCTGAAATTCGCTGTTCTGAAAATTCACCGCACCGCGCCACTGCGTCTGCGTAAATTCTGTTTTAGCAAAGAAGATGCTGCTACGAAAGCGGGCATCCCGCTCAAAAATGGCTCCAGCAAAATTGGCGTTCTGGCTCAAACGCGCCTGTGACCAATCCGCCAACTGAGCAAACTGGACGCTTTGCGCTTCCACTCGATTAAGGAAAAACGTATTGGTAAAGTCAGCCAACCCAGTAAAGCGCGTCTGAATGAGCTTGAGCGGTCCCCGAAAAACCGTAATTTGCAGTGGCGCTGGCTGAATCCCTGCGTTGGGCGTAGAGAGTAAGGACTGCGAAAGAGTGCTGAGGCGTGACAACAAGCGTCGATCGCGCTGTAGCTGCTTTTGCTCCGCAGGGGTAAAAATTGGCGATAGTGATTCCCCATACAGTGGTGCCCGTAGCCCCAACTGGCTGATCTTAAACTCGCCCTGAATTTGCGAATAGCTGAGATCAAGTCCGACTGGCGTACCAGGACGCTGGAGTTGTCCCCGGACTAAGCCATAAAATTGGTCAAGAAAGGCAGCATTTTCTGGGCGCAGATCGATCGTCAGGCGGCTCAAATCCAAAATGCGCACCCCGTCGCTTTGCAGCGGATTTTTCAGCCGCTCTTGTAAAAGCTCCAGGGTCAGAGGAACCCGATCGGGTTGGGCGATCGCCGCCCCTAAGGGTTGAGGCAAACTGGTCAACGTCAACACAACCCAGGCAAGCAGCAATAGCAAAGAGTAGAAAGGTCGAGACACTGCGCTCCTGGAACTAGCTGCTATCAGAATACCGATAACCGTGTCGCTGTGGAGATCAGTCAATGAAGACTAAGCAATATCGATGACCATCAGGCTCTGTTCGATACTGAAAAATTTAAAGACGGAAGCACGGCTCTAATCTTGGTTGTAGACGAGTTATTGGTTCGTTTATAAGGCAACAGATTATGCTCCCTTGATACTCCTTTCTCCAAAATAAAGAGCAATTAAACACTATTGGCTTTACTCGCACACCTAAATTTAAGTAGTGATTAGGGACTTGCAAGAAAATATTCGGGCTTACACGACCTTCAGCGAAGGAGATTTTTTCCAGTGTTCAGATTTTTAGTGAATTACCGTATCTTACAAGCGAAGCTTGTAAGACTAGAGCAGTCAAAGGCAGAAATGGAAACAACGCTTGTGGATGGCAAGCAACTAGCTAAAGTGGAGCGCGAGATGACTAAAGTGATAGCTCAGATTGAAGCGATCGCTGCCAAAGCACAACGTTCAGGGTTAGAGGTGCGGACAATAGATACACGACTACAGACGCAGCAAACAGTTCTGCTCAACGAGCCGATCGTGCTTGTCTGCTCAGCCGACGAAAACTATGCCATGCCGATGACTGCAATGCTCTACTCGGTCTTGGCCAACCTCAAGACAAACACCCATGTCCTGATCTCAGTGCTCGATGGAGGCATTCACCCCTCAACCAAGCAAAAGGTGTTGCAGTCTCTTCAGCAGCAGCACATCCAGTTTCACCTTGACTGGATTCAACCAGACCACACGTTGCTGCAAGGCTTACCGCTAAACCATCGTTTTACGCTAGCGGCTTACTATCGTTTGTTGATTTCTGAGTCTTTACCCGCTCATGTCAACAAAGCAATTTATTTAGACTGCGACATGATTGTTCAGGGCAACGTGGCAGCACTCTGGCAAGCAGAGATGGGCGACGATTATGCTCTCGCTGTTCAGGATGATTACCAGCCGCTTGTGTCTAGTCGTGGTGGCTGTGGCTTAAGTAACTACCAGGAGTTGGGGTTGAATCCAGAGCAGAAATACTTCAACTCTGGGCTGCTGGTCATTAACCTCAAAAAGTGGCGAGAAGACGATATTGGCAGCAAAGTCTTAGAGTTTTCCAGGCAAAACTGGACGCATATTGTAAACGCAGATCAGGACGGTTTAAACGCCGTGTTTCAGGGACATTGGGGGCAGCTCAGCGAGCGGTGGAACCAGATGCCAAGCATCTACACGTACGCCTCCTGGCAAGAGAGTCCCTATGATGCGATCGCCTTTCAAGCACTGCAAGATCACCCCTACATTACTCACTACACCAATGCGCCCAAACCCTGGCGGCAGCAGTGTGAACACCCTGCCAAAGCGCTGTTTTATGCCTATCTAGACCAAACCGCTTGGCGAGGTTGGCGGGACACACTCTGGCGACGTATCGGTAGAAAAGTCAGGAAGGGAATCCCTCTATCCAGAACTCTGTCGAACACGATCGCACCCCTCAAGTAAACTTCAGAAGCGTGTGAGCGATCGTTAACGTTGAGGTTTCACACATTCAGGAGTATCGTGCATTGGGCTGTTGACTGTGGTACTCACCGGGTAGCTTTGCATCGCGCTGGCTGGATAAGGGTGCAAAAGCTGATGCAGTGATGCAGCAGGCGTAGTTGCATCGAGCCATTGATCATACTGCTCTGGTGCAAGCATCACGGGCATCCGATCGTGAACGGGTTGCAGTAGTTCATTTGCCTGCGTGGTAAGGATGGTGCAGGTTTCAACCACATTGTCGTCACCCTGCCAGCGTTCCCACAGCCCCGCGAAGGCAAACGGTCGCTCAGAATTTAACCGAAAGTAATAAGGCTGTTTTGTTTTGCGATCGAGTCGCTGCCACTCATAAAAGCCATCTGCCAGGATTAAACATCGCCGCTGTTTGAACGCTGCACGGAAGGACGGCTTCTCAGCCACCGTTTCAGCACGCGCGTTGATGAGCTTCGCCCCGATCGCCAGGTCTTTTGACCAACTTGGCACTAAGCCCCACCGCAACAGGCGCATCTGAGGTGATTGCGATGGCAACGCGGCGATCGCAGCGACAGCCTGAGTGGGCGCAATGTTGTAGCGTGGTGTCCACTCAGGCAATGCGTCCAGTTGAAAGGCTTCAGCAAACGCTTCTACCGATTGAGTTAAGCTAAACCGTCCGCACATGAGAACACGCTTTGATGAACAGGCTAAGTTTGGCGGTATAAGCCGAACCACTCAA
>JACMKO010000075.1 GCA_014380065.1 Leptolyngbya sp. ES-bin-22
CAGCAGCAGGGCGGCGGCGTAGTGATTAATACCGCATCGGAACTGGCGATCGTCGCACAACCGCTCTACACTGCCTACTGTGCCACTAAAGGCGCAGTGTTGTCACTCACTCGTGCGCTGGCGCTGGAGTATGCCAAAGACAACATTCGCATCAATGCCCTGTGTCCGGGGCCGATCGCCACACCAATGCTGCAAGGTGAATTTGACCAGGCTGACGATCCCGCGCAGGCAGAAGCAGAAGGCATTGCGACGATGCCGATCGGACGACTCGGCACTCCAGCCGAAATCGCTCAAGTCGCGCTGTTTCTTGCCAGCGATGCGCCTGCTCTGATGCATGGTGCAGCCTTGGTCGTTGATGGGGGTAAAACGATTTTTTGAAGGATTGAAGGTCGGGTCAGCCAATGCCAAACGCAATGGGGCATCGGCGCACATCCTCAACGTTTGGACAACGTTCTAGATCTGCTGTTTTCGTCAGTAGGGAGGTGATACCAATTTAAAGCATGACGGCTACAGATCCAATCGCTGGGTAGGGGCAAGGCAATGCCTTGCCCCTACAAGCTGTGTCGTCTTTTCAATTCAAATTGGTATTACTTACCCAACATCTCTTTGGCGACGACAATAAAGAGTAACCCAAACACAATCAGAGCAAGAATTACCGACACAACAAGAACCTCCTGGACAAGCGAATAAGGGCACGTTTAGAGGCAAATAATTGCACCCAGTCTATTGTGCAATGCTCGGTCAACTGCGGACTCGCCGTGAGCGGTTTAATTCGCCTCAAGCGAACGTTTGTATTACCGATAGCGGTATGATCCAAATAGGTCTTTGGAGTCACGCTGCGATCGAGAGCCTGTGCGTGAGCAATTTCATCATCGAAGCATCCTGCCCGATCGCGAATGAATTGTTGCCAATTCACTATTTAGTTGCATCATGGTGTCTGTAAAAGACGCGTGGGCTTGAGTCAGTATGCGATCGTGTCAGCACAGCTATAAAGCAGCTTCAGTTGTAGTCAGCAGGTAGGAACGCTCAGCATGGTTTTACTGCTCACAGATGTTTTTCTGCTGCTCACTCAGGTACTGCTCTGGATTGTGATTGGGCTAGTCACCTGGTTTATTTTGCTCAAAGCGCTGCCAAAAGCCTTTTTGGGCATGTTGGTGCTGCTGCTCATCCTGCTGATGCTGGGTGTGGGTTTTACCATCGAACCAGTCGGCTTTAATAGCTCGGATATTTTTAGAACGCTCTGGAATCTGATTTCCTTGCCGTTTAGACCGCTCAGTCTGGGTGTGATTCTGCTCCTGATTTTGCTGACCGGAGCAAAAGTCAACAAAGTTGTCGGTAATATCATCCGCATTGGGCTGGTGCTTTTGTTGGCATGTTGCCTGCCGATCGTGTCCTATTTTCTGGCTCAAGAGTTGGAATGGGAAGGCATTCGCATGATTCAGTCTGCTCCCACGCAGGTAACTGGCAGCACCCCGATTATTGCTCTCCTGGGCGATGGCACAACGCGTGCCTTTTTAGGACCAAGAACAACCTGCCCTCCCACAAGACCAACAGCAGGGGCACCCGCCCAACCAACGACACCAAGACCGCCAGACGGCGAAGAACCTGTGAGCGTGGAGGCGTATCGGGTGATGACGCAGCCACCCACTCAACTGCCCATTCAGTTGGCTGACAAAGCCGATCGCCTGCTGTATGCTGCTCAGCTTTATCGACAAAATCCCGGTAGTTTGATCGTCATTAGCGCCCCTCAGCGGCTCGATCGCAAGCTCAAAGAAGGAGAAACTAAGGAAATTGCGTCGGAAGCCAAAGATATTGAGACGTTTCTCAACCAGTCTCTGGGGGTGCCGTGCGGTGCCATGCGGTTAGACCACGATGGCGTGAGCATTCGTAGAAGTGCTGAAAATATTAAAAAACTGCTGGACGATAACCGGATCGCCTATGGCAATCAACTGACCGTTGTCAACACTGCCATGAGCACAGAGCGGACGTTTCGCACCTTCCGAGAAGTGTTTGGCTTTTGCCCGATCGCGCGACCCACTGATTTTTACACCGTGCCCTCGCGGTCTAAGCTGGATAACTTAGCGCCAGAACGCGACCTAGTGGAGCACAATCTTCAGGCAACCGACTTTTTGCCCAGCGTCGATGCACTCTATTTGGGGTCGCAGGCGATCGAAGAATACTCCAGTTCGCTCTACTACTTCCTGCGCGGGTGGATTAAGTTCAGAGATCTCAGAGAATGTGGCGAGATTGCGGAAAGAACGCGAATCGGTGAGTTTAACCCTGGACAAACCCCCGCGGTCACTGATCCTCAAAATCCCCGTGCACAGATACCAGAATCGCCACAATCAACTCCTCCTAATGCCGGACAACTGCTCGGTACGTCTACCTCAACCCCGACGACAAACCCTTCTCAGCCGCTTCCCTATGACCCTAATGCACAGCCAGGAACGTGGTGATAGAAGCTGTGAGAGCGTTGGAATTTAGATGTGGTCGCGATCGCTTCCCCGATTCGTTTAGGATGAGAGAGTTTCCGCACTGACACTCACCAATGGCTCAATCTCGACTGCGAAAATTGGGGCAATACCTTCGTCCCCACTGGAAAGCCGCAGTCTTAGGCGTTCTAGCGCTCTTTGTTGTGAATCTTTTAAGCGTTCGCATCCCGCTTCTCATTCGCGATGCGATCGACAAGCTTCAGGTGACATTCAGCTTCGATCAGGTTTTCTACTACGTGGCGCTTGTCTTAGCAATGGCATCTGTCATGTGGATCATGCGGATGATCTCGCGTACGCTGCTGTTTGGGGTCGGTCGCCAGGTTGAGTTTGACCTGAAGCAGAAGCTCTTTTCCCACCTGCTGACGCTAGAACCGTCTTATTTTGCAGCCAATACCGTGGGTGATCTCATCAACCGGGCGACGAGTGATGTGGATAATATCCGTCGTCTGCTGGGGTTTGCGGTGCTCAGTGTGGCAAATACGCTGTTCGCGTACAGTCTCACGTTACCCGCAATGCTGAAAATCAACGTCAGGGTAACGCTGCTTTCGCTGGCTGTTTACCCAGTCATGCTGATTTTAGTGCAGTTGTTCAGCACACGGCTGCGCCAGCAGCAGATTGTCGTTCAGGAGCAATTATCTGACCTGAGTGAACTCATCCAAGAAGACGTGAGCGGCATTGCCCTGGTAAAGATTTACGCTCAAGAAGAAAACGAGCGAGAGGCCTTTCAGCGCCGCAATGAAGAGCTTCTGGACGCGAATCTGTCACTCGCACTGACGCGGAGTACGCTGCTGCCACTATTGCCTGGGTTGGCAAGCGTGGGGCTACTGGTGGTGTTGCGGTTTGGGGTCAGCGCTATTAATGAAGGGGCAATTACAGTTGGTGATTTTGTTGCCCTTCTACTTTACGTGGGGCAACTGGCGTTCCCGGCAGCGCTGCTTGGCTTTACCATTACGGCATATCAACGGGGCGAGGTGAGCGTCGATCGCATTGAAGCCATTCTTACTGTCCAGCCCAAAATTCGCGATCACTACGACGCGATCGCCCTGCCGCGATCGCAGGTCAAGGGCGAGTTAGTAGCAGACAAGCTGACGTTCGCCTTTCCAACTGTTAGCAGCACGAGCAAACCCGCCTTGCAAACGGTAAGCTTCACCATCCAGCCACAGGAAACCGTCGCCATTGTGGGACCGATTGGCTCTGGTAAATCTACGTTGGCAAACGCTCTGCCCCGCTTGCTGGATATTGCCCCTGGTCAACTGTATTTAGATGGGCATGACATTACGCAGGTGCGGCTGGCAGACTTACGTGGCGCGATCGCCTACGTCCCGCAAGACAGCTTTCTCTTCAGCACGACGATTGAAAATAATATTCGCTATGGCGAACCGGGTGCCGAAGAAGCACTGGTCATCCAGGCTGCGAAACAAGCACAGATCCACAGCGAAATTCTCAATTTTCCACATCAATACGAGACGATCGTGGGCGAACGTGGGATAACGCTTTCCGGCGGTCAACGCCAACGCACTGCACTTGCGCGAGCATTGCTGGTTGATGCGCCGATTTTGATTCTGGATGATGCGCTTTCCAGCGTGGACAACCAAACTGCCACTCAGATTTTACGGAACCTGTCCGAAGGCACTAACCGCAAAACTGTCCTTTTTATCTCTCATCAACTATCTGCTGCTGCCAGCGCCGATCGCATTTTTGTCATGGAGCAAGGCGCGATTGTGCAAGCGGGCACCCATAGCGAATTATGTGGGCAGTCAGGACTTTATCAAACGTTGTGGAACCAGCAAAAGCTGGAGGAAGTCTTGCAATAAATGCGGCTTCTGGATGTATTCTGCTTAAACCTGCTTGTAGTCAAAGGCATTCTGCCTGACGATTTGTTTTGTTTTGCAGTGATGCCGCGAGTTTCCTTAAGACGACGGGTAGTCTAAGGTATCGCTCAATTCTGACCAGGCACATAGGTCAAGAACACTTGCTAGAGGAAAACTTAGGAGATTGCTAGGAAACAAAATACCCACTGTCTATGCCTTATGGGCAGGCTACGCCAACGACTTCGCTCAGTCAGCTTGCACCCTGAGCGGAGTCGAAGGGTAAAATCTTTTCTGGAAATCGCCTTAGAGCGGTCGCGCTGCCCTCATGCATAAGAGCTAGGCTGAGAAAAATTCGCCTCTTTGTAGCAAAGCGTCTGGAAACCTCACATTCAGTGATGAGTTAATCCATAGCCAGTCTTATAATCACTTATCTAAAGCACCAAGGAAAGGGGGACTATGACCTGCACAAAACGTTCGCGCTACAGCACTGTCCTTTCCTCAACGTTGCTCGTCTCCACTATGGTGCTGACTGCGCTACCAGCGATGGCAAAGGAGGTTAGCAGCCGTCCCGCGATCGCGCCGCCCGTCAAAGTCAGCCTCAATTTCAAAGTGCCTAAGCGGGGTGCGCCACGTTCAACCGCAGGTGGGGCAAGCCGAGGCTCTTGCCTGCAAGGGGGCAAATTGCCAGGAAACAAAGTGCTCACGTCGTTAGTGCCAACCACAAGGCTAGGGCTAACCTTTGCCGAGCGTCCCAGCTTTTTTGTCTATGTGCCAAAGTCTCCTGCCCAGACTGCGGGCTTTCTCCTGCTCAGCGACGACGATACCGAAGTGGTCTATGAAACAACCTTTGCGTTGCCCTCAAAGGCTGGCATTATCCGCTTTGATCTACCAGCGAACGCCCCAGCAATGCAAGTAGGTAAGCAGTATCACTGGTTTATTACCACGCTCTGCGATGCCACTACTGGCTTGAGTGGCAGCCCAACGGTAGAGGGATGGATTGAGCGATCGACCCCTAATTTGGCGCTCACGAAAGCACTTCAAAAGGCTTTACCCGGTAATCGTCCGAACCTCTATGCCGATGCGGGCATCTGGCACGAAACGCTAGCAACTCTGGCAGACCTTCGGCAAAAATATCCGCAGAACTCAAAGTTTCTCAACGACTGGCGCGAGGTGTTGCAGTCGGTTGGGTTGACGACTGTGACCGCAGAACCCTTAGTTGACTGTTGTACCGTCAAGCCACAGCCATAACAGACGACGCTCCACCTTAAATAATCAGATTTCTCTTGGCGCGCCTAGTCCTTGCCACTCGCTTCACTGCTCATAGCCCATAGCTGATAGCCCATAGCAAGCGCTGATTAGCTAGATTGATTCACAAATGCTGTAGGTCTGCCATATGTGGAAAGCGCTGCAACAGAAGATTTGGCAATGGCGTGGCGTAATGATTGCCGTTCCTAGCGTTACGGTAGTGGTTCTAAGCATTCGTGCTCTAGGGTTGCTGCAAGCGCTGGAATTTCCTGTGTTGGATCAGTTTTTTCTGCTGCGCCCTCAAGAGTCGATCGACCCTCGCATCGTCATTGTTGAAATTAATGAAGCCGATGTGCAGAAAGTGGGGCACTGGTCGCTGACCGATGCAGAACTTGCAGGTTTGTTGGAGACGATCAAACAGCAAAAACCAGCGGCGATCGGGCTTGACCTTTACCGGGACTTACCTGTTGAGCCAGGTCATCAAACGCTGAACAAACTCTTTGCAACCACGCCAAACCTCATTGGGGTTCAGAAAGTTGGCAGCAGCAGCGATAGTTCTCCCGTCAATCCGCCCCCTGTTTTGAAGCAGCGCGATCAGGTAGGCGCGAATGATCTGGTACTGGATGGCGATGGCAAAGTCCGCCGAGGTTTGTTTTATCTTGAAGACCAGAAAGGTGAAAACGTCTTCAGCTTTGGCTTTGCGCTGGCAGTCACCTATTTGCAGCGTCAAGGCATTGAGCCAGAGGTGACAGCCACCAACGAGTTGAAGTTAGGTTCAACCGTGTTTCCAGCGTTTCGTGCAAATGATGGCAGCTATGTAAAGGCACAGGCAGACGGCTATCAAATCTTACTCAACTACCGGGGCACTCGACAGCACTTCCAAACGGTAACGCTCGCGGACGTACTAGACAAAAAAGTGGCACCGGGGTTAATGCGCGATCGCATCGTGCTCATTGGTGCCACGGCTGAAAGCCTCAAAGATCTATTCTACGTACCGTACAGCAGCAGTTTGACCGCGCCTACCCGTATGGCAGGTGTCACAATCCACGCCAATCTGATTAGTCAGATTCTCAGCGCCGCATCGGGTGAACGGATGCCCACGCTCAGAACCTGGAGTGAGCCGCTAGAAGGGTTGTGGGTGCTAGCCTGGGCAACGATCGGGGCTATTTTAAGCTGGCGACAGCGCTACAGCACTAAGCCCGGTCTGCATCCCTGGAATGCTGTGAGTGTGCTCTTAGCAGCCAGTTGTTTGGCTGCGGGCAGTTACGCTGCTTTTTTGCAAGGCTGGTGGCTTCCAGTAGTGCCGCCCCTCTTGTCATTGATGGGGTCGTCGATCGCCATCACGGGTTATGTTGCCCGGTCTGCCGCTGATCTGCGCCGTACGTTTGGGCGTTATCTCACGGATGAAGTGGTTGCCAGTTTGCTCGAAACGCCCAGTGGCTTAACGTTGGGTGGTGAACGTCGCAAGGTTACGATCCTGATTTCTGACCTGCGCGGGTTTTCGGCAATTTCAGAACGATTGCCGCCTGAACAGGTTGTGACTATCCTCAATCTTTACCTGGGCGTAATGTCGGATACCATTACCCGCTACAACGGCACCATTAATGAGTTCATCGGAGACGGCATCTTTGTGATGTTTGGTGCGCCTGTTTACCGCGATGACGATTCGGAGCGGGCAGTTGCCTGCGCGATCGCCATGCAGTCTGCCATGTCAGAGGTTAATCAGCAAAATCAGCAGCAGGGGCTACCCGCGATCGAAATGGGCATTGGCATCAACACGGGTGAGGTCGTTGTGGGCAATATCGGCTCTCAACGACGCGCTAAATATACGGTGATTGGCAACCACGTTAACCTGGCAGCGCGCATTGAATCCTACACCGTTGGCGGGCAGATTCTGATTTCCGAAGGCACCTTCAGCGATGCTGGCGATCTGGTGAAAGTAGATGGACACATCCAGGTTGAACCTAAAGGCATTAAAGAGCCGATTACCCTCTACAACGTCAGCGGCATTGGTGGTAAGCACAACCTCTTTCTGCCAGAGGAGAAAGAGGAATTTGTCACACTTACAGCAGCGATTCCAGTCCGCTACACGGTTTTGGAAGGCAAACACGCCGTTGGCACACTGTTTGAAGGTACGCTGGTCAGCCTATCGGATAAAAGTGCGGAGCTACGATCGACTCACTTTCTCACACCGCTCAGTAACCTCAAACTCACTCTGTTGGTGCCTCCACAAGGCAATTTAGACCTCGATGACCTTTATGCCAAAGTCCTGAATCGAGCGGCGACTCAGCCAGATTGTGTACGCATTCGCTTTACCGGAACGCCCATTCGCTTTGCCGCCTTGTCGCCTGAAGTTTCTGTCGCGCTCGATCACCTGCGTCGATCGCCCTAGTGGTGGCAGAATAAAGGCTGTCTGAAGGGACGTTCTGGTTGCAGGGACGTTACATGTAACGTCCCTACTTTGAACCACGCCGCTCATTGCTTGCCGGCAAAGGTGAAGGCGCGGAAGTGGAGGGCTTGCTGCTCAATGCGGTTGGCGAGGCGATCGCACACTAAATTGCACAGCTCAAAAATCAGGTCATCTTCAACGCTGTAGTACGCCAAAGTACCCTTACTGCGCCGATTGAGGATACCTGCCTGCATCATCACTTTCAAATGCTTAGAGACATTTGCTTGGCTGGTATCCGTTGCCTCAACCAGATCTTGCACGCATTTCTCACCATCCCGGAGCAGGTTGAGAAGCCGCAGGCGCATAGGCTCGCCCAGAACGCTGAAATACTCAGCCACTTGTTGGACAACTTCTTGCGAAGGCTTTGCAGATTTCATGCGAACTTAATCTTAGTGTTAAGGTCATTGATCCCCAGAATTTTAGCCACTCGACCGCTGTATAGCAACAGAGTATTTGATGACAATTCAAACTTTGTTCATAATTTCATCATTATTTGCCAAAACTGGCTCCTGGTTAAAGCCACTGAAGTAAGTTTAAGCAGTCTATCTTCGTTTAGAAAGAGGGGTGCCAACCAGGAGTGGTGTATCTAAGCTCAAGTCTTAATCTGGGTTAAGGCGCAGCAGCAATTGACCGTATTCGATCAGGTCGCCATTTTGCACCATGATCTCGACCACCTCACCCCCCGCTTCTGCTTCCAGCTCGTTCATGAGCTTCATCGCTTCGATAATGCAAACGGTTTGTCCTTTGCGGATGCGATCACCCACTTCAACAAACGGCGGTTCATCGGGAGTAGCAGCGCGATAGAAGGTGCCCACCATCGGTGAAATAATCTCAATCAGACGGCGATCGAGCTTGCTGTCTCGCAGCACTTCACTGGCGGGTGGCTGAGTCGGCATGAGTGGAGCATCGCTCTCAGCGCTTTGTCTGACGGCATTCCCACGGTTGCTCTGTAAGGATGTGCCGGGTTCAGCCATTGGTAAAGAAGGACGATCATCAGCATAGAGACGATCCTCTTTGCTCATACCTCGACGCACCGTTAGTTCAAAATCATCGCTTTTTAAGATTAGTTCCGCAATATCAGTCTGGTTGATGGCTGCCAGAAGTTCGCGGAGTGCATTTAGATCCAGTGACACAGCTAATGTAGACCTCAAAAATAGGGAGGGACAGCAGAAAGAAAGGCTAAAGGCTAAAAGCTAAAGGCTAAATGTGTTGGTCTCCTTCATCCTTTAGCCTTACGGTCTTACTGCTCTCTCCCCAAGTAAGAATCATTACGGGTATCGACTTTGATGCGCTCTCCGATCGTGATGAAAAGCGGCACCATAATTTGAGCGCCCGTTTCAACGATCGCGGGTTTCGTGCCGCCCGTAGCAGTATCGCCTTTCACACCCGGGTCGGTCTGAGTCACTTCAAGCACAACCGAATTGGGCAATTCCACTTCCATCACCTGCTCGCCCCAGCGCACCACGTTCACTTCCATCCCTTCTTTGAGGTACTTGACGCGATCGCCAATTTGTTTCGCGTTCAAGCGGGCTTCATCATACGTCTCCATCTCCATAAAGACGAAGTCGTCCCCCTCTTTATAGGTATGCTGCATGGTGTTTTTTTCTAGATTTGCCTGGGGCAAACTCTCACCCGCGCGGAAGGTGCGCTCCATGACGTTGCCAGTTTGGACGTTTTTAAGCTTTGTTCGCACAAAAGCAGACCCTTTACCGGGTTTCACATGCAAAAATTCAACGACTCGCCAAACGGCTCCGTCTAGCTCAATACTAACGCCCGGTCGAAAGTCATTACTAGAGATCATGAGTGTGTCGGGAGAAATGTTCGGCACTTCATTGTACCGCTCAGAGGAGAACCGCGAGAAGAAGGCTGAGGAATCGGTGAGAGGATGAGGGAAAAGTTTTGAGTTAGGTCTCTGCGTCTCTGCGGTTTCTGATTCCCCCTTTGCCTTCTGTTTTTGTAGTGCCCTCTGTGTGGCAAGATGAATGAGAGCGGCTTGCCCTTGTGCAGTAGGTGTTCGATCGCCTGCTCTACTCGTAGTTAAGTCGGCAACCAGCATCCCAATCACCGTCCGCTAAATTTGAGCAATCCCTACTGAGACATGCAACTACAAGGCTTTGACCGCTTCAAAAGCTGGCTGAAAACTGGAGCCACGCTGCTCTTAATGGTGGCTCTATCGTTAGGTTTGAGTGCTGCGGCTAGCAGACCCACTACCATCATGCCTGCTGGCAATGCGATTACTGATGGCAAAGCGCTCTTACGCTACTCGTTGCCGATCGACAATGCACCTGTACGCGACCTGCAACGCAGTTTAGAGGATATTGCAACGCAACTGCGGGCAAATCGACGGTGGGGCGCGATCGCAGGCGATGTGAAACAAGCCAGTTGGGTGTTGCGGGACAAAGAGGCGGCTCTGCTTGCCAGCATTCCTGACGCAAAGCAAGCTGAGGCACAAGCCTTGATTGCCCAAATCAAAGAGGGCATTGCGCCGTTACAGGCTGCGGTAGAAGCAAAAGACAAAGAGCAAACATTTCAAAAGCGAACGGAGCTACTAGATCTGGTCGGGCAGCTCGAAGAGGGTATGGTGAAAGGCTTTCCCTTTGAGGTGCCAACCGCCTACAACAATCTGCCACAGCTCAAAGGTCGTGCCACGATCGAATTTACAACCAGTAAGGGCAAGATCACGGCGATCGTGGATGGCTACAGCGCTCCGGTCACAGCCGGAAACTTTGTCGATCTCGTAAAGCGTGGTTTCTACAACGACTTACCCTTCACCCGCTCTGAAGAATCTTACGTGCTGCAAATCGGTGATCCACCTGGGGAAGACGTTGGCTTCATGGATCCCAAAACGAAAAAGTATCGAGCCATTCCGCTAGAGGTGCTGGTGCAAGGCGATGAGGCACCCACCTATGAGATTACGCTAGAGGATGCTGGACGCTATAAGGATCAGCCCGTTCTTCCCTTTTCGTCTTACGGTGCTTTGGCGATGGCTCGTCCTGGCGAAGACCCCAATGGTGGCTCGTCCCAGTTTTTCTTCTTTTTGTTTGAACCAGAGCTAACGCCAGCGGGACGCAACTTGCTGGATGGTCGCTACTCGGTCTTTGGCTACGTGATCGAAGGGAAGGACGTGTTAGAGCAACTAAGGGCTGGAGATAAAATTGAATCGGCAAAAGTCGTTCAGGGTTTGGAAGATTTAGTGGAGCCAAACGTTGCTTGAGTGGAGCGATCGCAGGTTGTAGATCATCGCTTTTGGCTAGGATGCTAATGGGCGATCGGCAGTCACTAAAGTATAGATAAAGGCTGGTAATTCAAATTGCTAGTTTTCATCTCAAAAGCTTTCATCTACAATCCTCTCATAATCGAGTTATGGCAATTCTTGAGTGGATCTTTCTGAGCGGCTTTGGGTTGCTGGCTGGTATAGCTATCACTAACATTGTGCAAAAGCGGCAGCAGCAGTCTCGGCTAGAGCAAGCTTTTTATCAACTGCTGGAAATTGAGCATGGCAACGTGTCTTTAATTCAACTCGCTGCCTCAGCACGGGTAAATGCCCAACTTGCCAAAAGCTATCTGGATGCTCAGGTAAAATTTTTCAGTGCGGTGCCCGAAGTTGATGACGATGGCGACGAATTCTACCGCTTTCCAAAGTTGCGCCGCTTGCGTGAGCCGGAGGAGTGGCGGTGAAAGTGAGAGCCAGCAGTCAACAGTCTGTAGGGGCGTACGATCGTACGCCTTTGCAACGAGGATTTGTAAATGAAATTGAGAGAATTGGTATCAAAAGTCAGAAGTCAAGAGAATATAGCGCTAGGTTGAAGTAGCGGATGGTAATATTCGGATTTCTAAAAACTGGCGGTTGAATATGGATCGCGGCTTCTCAACATCCACATTCTTTAAAGCTGCCTACTTCTTCTCAAAGCGGGAAGTCTCGCTTGAAGCTTTCACGAGTCAGCGGTTGATCGAGCATCAAGCCTTCACCGCCCAACGTTTCCAGTGGTTTACTGTCTACCGATAGCCACACCTTTGCGCTCGGATTCAAGCTGGTTGCGGTGTAAAGTACTTGCCCCACTCTAGCTATCATAGAGGTGCTACCACCGCCCTGCGTAAAGGCTCGCGATAAATCGATATGAATGC
>JACMKO010000076.1 GCA_014380065.1 Leptolyngbya sp. ES-bin-22
AAGACCGCCAGTTGTTGGGGTTTGCCCCCGCATCACGAGTAGAGCCAACCTCGATGAGCAACTCCACTTCCATCCTGGAAGACCTGCTGCGAAACCTACCTGAACTCAGAACCCAGCTTTACTTCAAGTCTTCCTTGACCGCACTATCGCATGCGATGGAAGATCAGGTGCTTGCCGGAGTCGGTAGCTCACTGGTGATTGCTAGTTTCCAGCGCGAACGCTTCTACAGGCAGGAAGCCCATCGTTACTTACGCATTTCCGAGCGGGCAGAGCAGGTGTATGTCTTGTCAGCACCAGAGACTGACTTTGCCAACCGATCGGAGCATTACGAAACGATCGCCTTTGCTCCAACTGATGCGCTCGCTCAAGAATGGCATCTCGTCGTGGTGGGTGCTCGCTATGCCGCTTGCTTGATTTGCAGAGAGAAGCAGGTGCCTGTCTCGACATCTGATTCGACGACGCAGCTTGCCGCAGATCAGGCGCGTCGGTTTGAAGGCGTGTGGACGTTCGATCGACAAACCGTTTGTGTTGCAGCAGAGTTGCTCTTAGACCGGGTTTTAGCGTACCGTCCAGAGCTAACCACAAAGGTTGCTGAGGCAAAAACTCAACTTCAGCTTGAACGCTGCATTGAGTCTAACAATGCTGATCCCGAACCGTTTGCCGAACGTTTGGTCACCTATTTACAAGCAGGGCAGTACAAGCTGCTGAAAGCGTATCGCTCGATCGCCGCTAAGGAGCGCAAAGAACGCCTGGTTAATTCCATCACCGCCGCCATTCGGCGATCGCTTGATCCTGAAGAAATTTTCACTGTGGCAGTGCGAGAACTGGGTCAGGCTTTGCGGGGCTGTCGTTGCCTGATCTACCGCTGTAAAGTAACCGACGAAGCTGTCATCATTCAGCATGAATATTTAGGAGCAGCCGTCGATTCCCTCGTGGGTCAAGCATGGTTACTGCGCGCTAATCCCCTGTTTCAAGCGGTGGTGGAGCACCAAGAGCGGGTTTACCTCGCCGATGCACAGGCAGATCCCTGGGTGCTAGAAGATGGACGCACAGTTTTGCCGCCACGATCGTCGCTAGGAAGAACATCCCGTCGAGAGTCTCAACCCGAATCCTTGGTGCAGCGCTGGACGATCGCCACCTGGCTGATGGTGCCTGTCATGCATCAAGGTCGGCTTCTGGGCATGGTGGAGCTACATACCTGTGGTGGCACCTTACATGAATGGACAGAAGCAGAACTTGGGCTGGTAGACGCGATCGCCGCTCAGATTGGTGTTGCTCTCATTCAAGCCGAGGCGTATGCCAACCTCGAAGACCTCAATCAACAGCTTGCAGCGCTTGATGTTACCCGCAGTAATCTCATTGCTATCACCGGACACGAACTACGCACCCCCCTATCAACCATTCAGGTGTGCTTAGAAAGCCTCTCTACTGAACCCGACATGCCTCCAGAACTGCGTCAGATCATGCTGCAATCTGCCCTTTCTGACACCGAACGAATGCGGAAGCTCGTTCAGGACTTTCTCACGCTGTCGCAACTGGAAAGCGGACGGGTGCAGTGGCACCTCGAAACCCTGCCTCTGCAAGAATGTGTTGATCTTGCCCTCAGCAGTATCCGCACCCGTCAAGGTCAGAGTGATCTACCCGAAATTACAGCCCAGGTACCGCCCGAATTGCCCCTGGTGCAAACCGATGGCGAATGGCTGGTCGAGGTGCTCTCAAAGCTGCTGGATAACGCCTGCAAGTTCACCGAACCGCAAGGTCACGTGGTCATTCAGGCACATCAAAATGGCGGACAGATGCTTGAAGTCACCGTCACTGATACTGGGCGAGGCATTGAGCCTAATCGCCTGGAAACGGTGTTCGATCGCTTTTACCAAGAAGAAGGTGCTCTACGCCGTACCACAGGCGGCACAGGTCTCGGACTTGCCATCTGTCGCCAAATTGTGACTGGGCTGGGTGGACGCATCTGGGCAGAATCCGCAGGCAGAGACCGGGGTAGCCAGTTTCACTTTACGGTACCGATCGTCCGCAGCAAGCCAGACGAAAGCCGCTCTCAAGCCAAAACGGAGAGAGGCAAAATCACGCGCACAAAAAGCCGATGAAACGATGAGGCAATCTGTGCCAGCGTTGTCTGATCCCTAACGTCTGGCTTCTGAATACCTGACTTCTGGCTCTGGCTTCTGAAGATCTAGCTCCCACCGTCTACTTCAACAACTAACAGCTCCAGCCCCCCAATTGCTAACAACTGTTACAGTTCCCGTCAAACGTTGTCGCTGGTGACAGACTCAGTGATAGGATTTGCTCAAATATCGAGAGAGAAATCCAATGGCAGAAACTCTTTCTGGACAAGCACCTTTATTCGGCGGTAGTACGGGTGGACTGCTGACCAAAGCCCTTGTTGAAGAAAAATATGCGATCACGTGGACAAGCCCTAAAGAGCAAGTCTTTGAAATGCCAACCGGCGGTGCAGCCGTGATGCGCCAGGGTGAAAACTTGCTGTATCTGGCTCGCAAAGAGCAATGTCTCGCTTTGGGCGGTCAGCAATTGCGCACAAAATTCAAAATCACCGATTACAAGGTTTACCGAGTTTATCCCAGCGGTGACATTGAGTATCTACATCCCAAAGATGGCGTTTTCCCAGAGAAGGTCAATCCCGGTCGTCCCCAAGTGAACAGCGTTGCCCGCAACATCGGCAGCAACCCTGAACCCGCCAAGCTGAAATTCAGCGGCACCCCAACCTACGAAGCTTAGTTCGCTAGGCACTGGTGATCTAATCAACAACTTAGCGATCGCCTCAGAACGTAACCTCTGAGGCGATTTTTTGTCGTCTTACCACACGTTTACCCGTTGCTCTCAAGCCTGTTGTAACCTGTCAGCGTTTGGGCATAACTAAAAGGTATTCTCTCTTTACCCAATTCTTGGTGCATGACCTACTGCCTTAAAGTAGCCGATATGCCAGCCAGCGAACGTCCACGAGAACGCCTGGTCGCCTACGGAGCTAAAAATCTAGCCACCGCTGAACTACTCGCTATTCTTCTTAGTACTGGACAGGGAGCAGGCAA
Source organism: Leptolyngbya sp. ES-bin-22 (assembly GCA_014380065.1). Taxonomy (GTDB): domain Bacteria; phylum Cyanobacteriota; class Cyanobacteriia; order Leptolyngbyales; family Leptolyngbyaceae; genus Stenomitos. The sequence goes on from JACMKO010000076.1 coordinate 3,063, forward strand.
GCTCTCTGCGGTCGGGTTAGGTCAATACATTCTGCAACACGTTGGCAAACATCAGCATGACCCGCTTGCAGCCTTACGAGAGGTGAGCGTGCCAGAATTAACCACTATCTCCGGGGTTGGTGAAGCCAAAGCCGCCACGATTCTGGCAGCGATCGAGCTTGGCAAACGTGTGTTTCAATCACGTCCAGCCGAATACACGATCGTCGATGACCCCGCCATTGCTGCCGCTGCCCTCAGTCAAGACCTCATGTGGCAACCGCAAGAACGCTTTGCCATCCTGATGCTCGATGTTAAACATCGACTACTAGGTACACAGGTGATTACGATCGGTACCGCCACCGAAACTCTCGCTCATCCCCGCGATATCTTTCGTGCCGTCCTCAAAAATGGTGCAACGCGAGTGATCGTGGCACACAACCACCCCTCTGGCAATGTAGAACCTAGCAACGAAGACATCACGCTGACGCGTCAACTGCTCTCAGGTGCTGAGTTTTTAGGCATTCCTTTACTAGATCACCTGATTTTGGGTAACGGTGATTTTCTAAGTCTGCGCCAAACTACCAGTCTGTGGAGTGAGTGTCCGCAAGATGATTGAGGTTGGTTGTAGTACTACTCAGCCTATGGTAGATTGTGAATCCTTGGGTGATTAGCACAGTGGTAGCGCACTTCCTTCACACGGAAGGGGTCACTGGTTCGAATCCAGTATCGCCCATTCACTTTTGCGCCTGCGCTGTGGGCGGGCGCGCTTCTGGTAGCTTCATCAATAAGGTCTGAAAAGAATAAAGTCTGAAAGGTTTGCGCGAGGTCGTTGAGGTGGTAATGCGCGTTCAAGCCGCTAGGGTTGGGCAGCACCCAAGCGATCGCGCCTTGTAGTGATTTCTGCTGCCCGATCTTCGCTTTGAGCTGTCTGAAGGCAGTGCGATCAGCACCAATACCCAGCACTGCAAGCACCTGTGGGCGGTAGCGCTGCACTTTTAAGGCAAGCTGCTGTCCAACTACAATTAGCTCATCCGTTGCTAACTGATCTGCCGTTGCGGTAGCGCGATCGACCACGTTGGTAATGCCGTAGCCCAACGCCAACAACGCCTGATCTTCACTCGGCACACATAACTGTTCTTTAAATCCAGCTACACGTAGAGTGCGCCAAAAGCGATTACCAGGACGAGCAAAATGATGTCCCACAACGGCGCTGTAGAGGCTGGGATGGATGCTACGAAACAGCACGCGCAAAGCTGGCGCAATGCTATCGGGTATCGTTTTATCGATCGCGGCTTGGATAGCGGCTTTAGTCGGTTTGTGCAAAAGAGTCATGGAATACTTCGTCTTGCGATAGGAGGCAGAGGGAAATGGGTTGAGTTTTGCCTAGCGCTTTGTGCCGCTGCGTTAGAAAGTTTTGAGTTCATTCAATGTCCCTTGCCCTCCTTCCTCCCCTTTTGCTGCAAAACTCCCAACTCCTACTAGACTTTTTAACAGAGTGATTAGGCGAAAAAACGTTTGTGGGGATTATTGGGAGCATTACGATCGCGGCGGTTGTTGTGGTACTTCTACTGCTGTTGGCGTTGGAGGTGCAGTATCGCCGCCGTCCGGGAAATAAGCTAGAGCTAACGTCTGGTCACTGGCAACTAGAGGTCTACGAACCGCAGCGCTACCTATTGGTCGGTGAGTTGGAGTTTCGTAACACCACGAAGCACCTAGAGGTGATGGTGCCGGAAATTTGGGTAGAGGTAAAGCTGCTGTCGGTTGCCAGTCTCAACGGGATTACGACCACCACACAAGTCATTCCTCGTTACAAGGATGCAGAACCTAGAGCCGATGGCTATTGGGAAGGACATATTGTCAAGCGCGACCCGTCTCCGATCGAGATCCAGATTGAAGTGCAGGGACAAGACCTGAGTGCATTAAGAGTGGCGTGGATTCGAGTGCATTACCTCACCTATGGACCGCAAGGACGCTTTCCCAAAGTGCGCCATGTGATTGTGCCACTGACGTTTCCCAGCCCCGAAGATTCTAAAAACTGGCGACCGGCTACAAAGGCAGATGTGTTGCCAATTCGCACCCATCTATTGACACATTTAGACGACCCTGTGGCAGTGGTGCAGCGCTACGTGTTGCCGAACGCACAGCCAGGAGATATCGTGACGATTGGTGAAACACCGCTAGCAATCATGCAAGGTCGCTTTCGGCATCCCAGCGATGTGAAACCGGGATGGGTGGCGCGGCGATTATGCTACCTCTTCTTGCCCACCTCCAGTCTGGCAACTGCCTGTGGCTTGCAAAGCCTGATTGATTTAGTGGGTCCTGTGCGGGTGCTGGGTGCGTTTCTAGTGGGCGCGATCGCCAAAGTTTTGGGCAAACCTGGTGTGTTTTACCAACTAGCAGGAGAACAAGCCCGCCTCATTGACGACGTAACAGGCACCATTCCCCCTTACGACCAGTTCATTGTTTTGGGACCGGAAAACCCGCAGCAGGTGGTGGATCAAATTAAGCGCGAAACTGGACTGGCGGCAGCGATCGTTGATGTCAATGATTTGAGAGCCGTTAAAATATTGGCAGCTTCGTCAGACATTACAGAGCCATTTCTCAAGCAAGCCTTGATCAAAAACCCAGCCGGCAACGCTAGTGAGCAGACTCCTGTGGTGCTGATCCGCCCCGTGAAGTCGTTGGAACGTTAGGAGTCAGAAGTTAAAATTGTTCGCTCCCAAGCGAAGCGGTGTCAACAACTTTAGAAGGCATCAGGAGCTAGTAGTAGGCTAAAACTAGGTGATGATGGTTAATGGTCCAACAGTTAGTGACGTTGTTTTTAACTCACTACTGAGCCGAATCAGCCGCTCATGCTTCCTTACTTTGGCATCGATCGCGGTCTGTATGCGTAGGAAAAGCCGCTTTAGACTGCAAACCCTCTAGAATATAAATTGAGCCTTTTGGTTTTCGACGTTGCGCGAGGCTGGTTGCAGCCATATCCACGATGACTCAAGTTCTCCCTCAGACTGCCCAAATCGTGATCAGATCGATTCAATACCGCGATCTGGAAACAGTCGAACGTCTTTCTGAAGCGGAAACCGACCGCGATCGTGTTGACGATCCAACTGATGCTGAAAAGTCTGCAAAAGCCTTGTCATTTCGACCCTGGCGCGGTCTGAAGAAAGCACTGAGCCTGGTGTGGACACCGTCACAACAAACGTTTGGCGCGTATCTGGCAGACCAGGACAATCAACTGCGAGGGATGATTCGGATTTCGCCGTTCAACCGTACGCGCAGCACGTGGCGGGTTGATCGCGTTGCCGTTGTGCACCGTGTTGAGCAGCCAACCGATGCGCCGACTGATGCCTCACCAGAACCGTCGAAATTACCACCCAAGCTGAGCCTTGCAACCGTTGGCTCACAGCTTTTGCGGCACAGCTTTGAAAAAATTTGGGAAGCGCGCACCTGGCTTCTAGAAGTAGACGTGAACGATACAGCCTTGCTAGCGCTCTATCGACAAAATGGCTTTCAGCCTCTAGCGCAGATGACCTACTGGATGCTTGCGCCAGAACAGCTCCAGGAGATTGCGGAGCGGGAGCCTGACCTACCAAATCTTTTGCCAATTAGCAATGCGGATGCCCAATTGTTGTATCAACTCGATACGGCAGCCATGCCACCGCTTGTGCGGCAGGTCTTTGATCGTCACGTCCTGGATTTCAAAACGAGCTTGCTTAGCTCGCTGATGGGTGGTGTCAAAAATTGGTTCACCCATGCCGAAACCGTCAGCGGCTATGTGTTTGAGCCACAGCGGAAAGCTGCGATCGGCTACTTTCAGATTCGCCTTTGCCGTGATGGGGCACAACCTCACCAGGCACAGCTTACGGTGCATCCTGCCTACACCTGGCTTTATCCAGAGCTAGTGTCTCAAATGGCGCGCATTACTCAAGAAGTGCCGCCTCAAACGCTGGAATTGGCATCGTCTGATTACCAGCCAGAGCGCGAGGAGTATCTGGAGCGTATTGGCGCGAATCGGGTTGCCCACACACTCATGATGTCGCGATCGGTCTGGCATAAGCTCCGGGAATCAAAACTGCCGATGGCGCTTGATTCACTCCAGCTTTCCGAAGTGCTGCAAGGGTTTAAACCCGCCCGCAAGCCAGTACCAGGACGCATGGCGCTGCTACGTTTGTGGAATCAATCAACGACTGACCCCAAAGCAGACGTGAACACGATGCCCCGCAATGACTCCACGTCAGGCGGCACTACTCAGGGCAACAAGCCCTTGATTAACCTGCCCACACCGACTGAGTTTTCTGACCCGCCTCAAGAAGAGCCTTGCTAAGCGGAGCACCTGAATGCAAGTTTCCGCTCTGGGGCTGGACGTTGGCAGAAAGCGCATTGGTGTGGCAGGTTGCGATCGCACAGGGCTGATTGCTGCCGGGTTGATGACGATCGACCGTCAATCGTTTCAGCAGGTGCAAGCACACCTCCAGGCACTGGTGGCAGAGCGCGATGTGCAGGTGTTGGTTGTAGGCTTACCTTACACGATGAACGGCGCGATCGGTGCACAGGCGCGACACGTGCAGAAGTTTGCTCAGTCAATGGCAGAGGCGCTACGGTTGCCGCTGGAATATGTTGATGAGCGACTGACCTCGTTTCAGGCAGAACAGATGCTTCACGCGCAGAAGATCTCGCCTTCTCGCAATAAAGGGTTGATCGATCGCAAAGCTGCGTCCCTCATTCTGCAACAATGGTTGGATGAGCGCCGCCTCAAGGCACCTTACATTCAAACATCTCCGCAGCCTGATGTGGCTAACTCAGAAGCCCTGGATTCAACCGTCTTCTGAGTTACGGGGCAGAGATGGGTAAATGCCTGCAAAATGACCGATTTTAGTGGAGAGTCCGGAATGGATGAAGACGATCTTGAGATGGATGTAGAAACCGTCACCCTGACGGATGATGCCGGACGGACAATTACCTGCACCATTGAACATGCTCTAGAAGTGGAAGGGCAAGATTATGTGCTGCTCTTGCCAGTCGATGCGCCCGTCGAAATCATTGCCTGGCAAGAAGATGGCGAGGAGGAAGAAGCTGTCCCAGTCGAAGACGATAAAGATGTTGATCTCCTCTTTCCGGTTGCCAAAGTAGTTTTGGAAGAGCAAAATCTCGTGCTGAAGCGCACCGCTGTCACCTTGACGGTAGAAGGCGAACTTCCTGATTTAACTGAGGAAGATGACCTGGCTGGCTTAGAAGCTGAGACAGAGGGCGAAGAAGAGGAACTGCAATTCCTGGCAAGCTTCTACTACGAAGAGCAAGAGTTTGGCATTTACGCGCCACTTGATCCCTTTTTCATCCTGGCGCGGGTTGATGCTAATAATCAGCCGCAGCTACTTTCGCCTGAAGAGTTGGAGAAAATTGAGCCACTGTTGCCCATGATCGAAGACCAGCTCATTGACCAATTTGAATAGGTTTGTTTGGGGTTTTTGGTGGCAGTCGGGTGGGCTGGCGATCGCGCAACCCGTATCTTCGGAACGGTACGGTTGTGCAGTCAGCAGAGCCATGCCAGAGTTTGACAACTTCCACACTTACTAACCCGGCAACGAAAGACTCGATTTTTGTGAACGGGTTTCGGCTTCGCTCAACCCACGCCTACCTGTGTGCTGAACGAAGTCGGCTCCAGCTCATGCCTAACCGCGTGCTGAGCGAAGTCGAAGTACGAGCAACATCCTCACTCAGACGTGGTCGGATTAACTAAGTCCAACAACCGATTGAGTCTCACAACCGATTGAATGCTAGCTGTTAGCCTGTCTACTGTTTCAGTAGACAGGCTAAGTAACCTGAAAACCGCTAAAAGCTGCTCGCTGACTGTGGGCAGCTTTTAGCCATTAGTATATTTAGTTCAATGGTATCCACGCTTGAGAAGCTACCCACCAACAGCTAATAACAGCTTCTTTTTCCGCTTTTAGAGCGATTGATCTAGCGACAGAGCATGAAAGCAATACAGCGTCAGACAAAGAGTATAGTTGTGCTGCTGCTATTGGCAGCGATCGCCGCCAGTGGATGGCGCGGTTGGAGTTGGTGGACAGTCGCTACTGCTGCGCCAATCACAGCAGGTACTCCCAGTAAACCCGTAAAGCTGCGGATTCCCCAAGGCACGTCCGCCCAAGAAATTGGCAGAGATTTGCAGGCGTTAGGCGTAGTTCGATCGGCGACAGCGTGGGATCTTTGGTCGCGCTGGCTGATGCTGCATGAGCCACAAGGCGGGTTCAAAGCAGGCGTTTACCAACTGTCGCGGACAGAAACCTTAGCCGCCGTTGCCGCCAAAATTTGGTCAGGAGATGTCGTTCGGCTGAGCTACACCATTCCAGAAGGCTGGTCTCTGCGGCAAATGGCAACCTACTTCGAGACACAAGGCTTTTTCTCGGCGCAAGACTTTCTTGCCGCAGTGAGTAAGGTTCCCACCGCTCAGTTCGCCTGGTTACCGACCAATGCCTCTTCTGGTTTACAGTCTTTAGAAGGCTATCTCTACCCCGATACCTACGATGTGTCGGGGGCAACCGTACAGCCTGAGGCAGTGCTCAAGCAGATGCTCGATCGCTTCGAGCAGGTCGCACTCCCCCTGTATCAGCAGAAACGCCCAGAAACGCCCCTAAGTTTTGCCCAATGGGTAACGCTGGCAAGCATTGTTGAGAAAGAAGCCGTCATAGCCAACGAACGTCCTCGCATCGCGGGTGTCTTTCTCAACCGACTGCAAAAGCAAATTCCTCTTGGCGCTGACCCAACCGTTGAGTATGGGCTAGGCATCCAGCAAACGCCAGACCAACCCCTTACCCTCGCCCAAGTAAGAACCCCGTCCGCCTACAACACTTATCTCAACATGGGTCTGCCGCCTACCCCGATCGCCAGTCCAGGCTTAGCCAGCCTCCAGGCAGCACTGAATCCAGAAAACACTGCGTTTCTCTACTTCGTTGCACGGTACGATGGGACTCATGTCTTTAGCCGTACGTTGGCAGAACACCAAGCGGCACAAGTGGAGATTCAGGACCGACGTAAAGCAACCAAGCAAAGCTCAGGGGGATAACCAAACGGAGCAAAATTTGCCGGGTCATCGACCTAGACACGATCGTGCATCGACTTAAACCATGCATCCCTGTGCCGACAGCAACCTGTTTCATAGCAGTTGCTACCATTTGTAATCTTTACCCTTTCTGCTTATGTCTTGGGGCGAACTTCTCCAACCTGACCTAATCTTGCACGGTCCAATCTTAAAGCTGACCCCTGCGTTGCTGCAACAGCATCAGCTCAAAGGGTTGGTGCTTGATGTCGATGAAACGCTTGTGCCAATTCGGATGGCTGAGGTTTCGGCAGAGCTACTGCCCTGGGTGAATGAAATCCGACAGGTAGCAACGCTCTGGTTGGTGAGCAACAACATCAGCGAAGGTCGCATCCAGCGTATTGCTAAGACGTTGGATTTACCTTATATCGCTGGTGCTGGCAAACCGTCTCGCCGGAAGTTGAAACGTGCCGTTGATGCGATGGAGCTGCCTGTAGAACAGGTGGCAATGGTCGGCGATCGACTCTTTACAGACGTTTTAGCAGGGAATCGTCTGGGCATGTTTACGATTCTGGTTGACGCTATGGTGAATCCTAACGAAGCTGTGAGGCGATCGCCCATCCATTCGTTTGAAGTCTGGCTTTCTCAAGCACTAGGCGCATCGCTCGTTGCCGATAAGCGGTGACTTGAGCGTGATCGCTAAAATCGGTTCATTCAATGCTTTCCCGTTTATTTTACAGCGCCGAGATCATCCCAAAAAAAGCTTTAAGCCGTACGAGGATCAACGGAAACGGGTGCCAAATTGACCCTTATAGTACTAGAGTCGGCTTACATAAAGACTCTAACGATGCATGGCTATGAATACTTGAGTGAAGCGTCAGACCTTATTTATAGAGGTTGTGGCGCTTTGCAGTCTTTAAAGTAATTGTTAAGAGTAATCCCTTTAGAGTCATCTTCCGAGAGCGATCCCTGCTAAAACAAAGTTTACAACCTGCAACCATTACGCATTAGCGATGTCCCAAACTCTGGTCGTCAAAATCGGCACCTCTAGCTTGACCCAGCCAGAAACGGGACTGTTAGCACTCTCCACGATCGCCAGTTTAGTTGAAGTGTTGAGTAGCCTTCGTCGGCAAGGGCATCAGGTTGTGCTGGTCTCCTCAGGTGCCGTTGGGGTTGGCTGTGCCCGACTAGGGTTGACCGAGCGACCCCGCACGATCGCCCTCAAGCAAGCGGTCGCAGCCGTCGGGCAGGGACGGTTGATTCGCACCTATGACGATTTTTTTACCTCCTTGCAACAGCCGATCGCCCAGGTTTTGCTCACCCGGAGCGATTTGGTACAGCGCAACAGCTATCTCAACGTTGAGCGCACGTTTCAGCAGTTGCTTCAGCTTGGGGTGATTCCCATCGTTAACGAAAACGATACCGTTGCCGTCGATGAACTGAAGTTTGGCGACAACGATACCCTATCAGCGTTAGTTGCTAATTTAGTACGGGCGGACTGGCTGTTTTTACTCACGGATGTCGATCGCCTCTATTCCGCAGACCCACGCCGCGATCCCAATGCCGAGCCGATCGTGCGTATCAGCCGTATGGATCAACTCAAAGAACTGCAAGTTAACCTGGAGCAGCATGGTTCTCGTTGGGGCACGGGCGGTATGGTGACCAAAATTGCCGCTGCCCAAATTGCGACGGGTGCGGGCGTGAGGACAGTCATCACCGAAGGACGCTTTCCCAAAAACCTGGAGAAAATTCTGCAAGGTGAAGCGATCGGCACGCAGTTTGAACCCCAGCCGCGACCCGCTAGCGCCCGTAAACGCTGGATCGCTCACGGCTTAGTTCCTTCGGGCAAGCTTTACCTGGATGATGGCGCTGTGACGGCAATTCTTCGTGCTGGACGATCGCTCCTCGCCGCTGGCATTGTGCAGATAGAGGGTGAATTTCAAAGCCAGGAAGCCGTGCTGCTCTGCGATCGTGCGGGTCAAGAAGTGGCTAGAGGCATTGTCAACTACCGCAGCAGCGAGCTTCAGCAGATCAAAGGACACCAGTCCGACGCGATCGCCGCCATCCTTGGCTATCCAGGCGCTGAAACTGTGGTACATCGAGACAATTTAGTACTGAGCGCATAGGGTGATGGAGTAGTTAGGAGATTTCTAGGAAACACAATACCCACTGTCTATGCCCTACGGGCAGGCTACGCCAACGGCTTCGCTCAGCCAGCTTGCACCCTGAGCGGAGTCGAACGGTAAAATCTTTTCTGGAAATCGCCTTAGTAGTGAACGCCACAACTGGTAGCTAATAGCCTGTTCGCCTGACACAGTTGCTTTAAAAGCTTGAATGGTCTGACCTTAGACTGGCGATTGCAATCGCGCCGAGATGACCAAAGTCAGCCGCCGCCGACTAAAAGCCACAAGAGCTTGAAAACCCGCAAGGGCGGATGTTGTTTCTGTAGCTGCGGTTTTAACCGCCAAGCATCATGGATTCAGTTAGTCGGGCTGATGCTGATGTTTAACCGCGCATCAACTCAAAACTTCATCCCTCATCCTTCATCCTTTATCCTTTCTTCTAACTCCTTCCCCTCTCGCCGACCATCATCCGAGCGGATGGACGTGCTAGAGACTTCCGATGTGGTGGGTAGTCTGTCGGAGCCGATACAGCGGTGAGAAACTCCAGGTTAAACCGATAGCCCACATTGCGGACGGTTTGAATGAGGCTCGGTTGCCGGGGATCGGTCTCGATTTTTTTGCGGAGCGACAAAATATGGGTGTCAACCGTACGGGGATTGTCGATCGCGTCGGGCCATGCGCGTCTCAGCAGCTCCAAGCGGCTAAGCGGTACGCCACCTGCCTGTGCTAGCACGTAGAGCAAGCTAAACTCTTGAGGCGTTAAATCGACCAGATCGCCCTTAAACCGAACGCGACGATGGACGAGATCAATCTTGAGATCGCCGTAGTCTAATGACGCGGGTGGAGCGGGTGCTTTGCTGCGTCGAGTCAGCGCCTCCACTCTGGCGAGAAATTCTTGCATCCCGAAGGGCTTGGTGAGGTAATCATCGGCTCCCGCCCTTAGCCCCTCCACAATATCGGTTTCAGTGCTGCGGGCAGATAGCATCAAGATAAGTGATTGCTGCTGTTGCTGAAGCCAGCGGCAAAACTCAATGCCATTGCCATCAGGTAGCTCGGAGTCTAGAATCACCAGCGTGGGCTGGCGATGCTGAAACACATCCCTCGCTTGATGAAGGTCAGCCGTTTGATGAACCAGGTAGCCTGCCTGTTGCAGATGCCAGCCTAGCAGCGATCGCAGATGCGGATTTGCCTCGACAATTTGAATACAAAAAGCTCCCACGGAGGCTGCATTCCTCAACGATTGTGACTATAAACCTATCAGAGCCTTTCATCTAGGTTTGTAATCGGCGCTACTCCTGTCAATTCAGCCTTTTAAGGAAGCGACTCCTTCTGACCTAATTCACCTGCATCCTTCAGACACGGGGTCGGCAGGAAGGTTTTGCACATCACAGTCCTGGGAAAGAGCAAGAACTGAATCGATTAAAGTTAAAATGACGACAGATAACAGTTTCGTTTGGAACGAGCGGTTTCAATCGCTGAGCTAGCATTAGCATTCGGTTGCACCAGGTTCAGACACCGTTAGCTTCTCCCAGGTCTTAACTGTTAACTTAGTCACCCTAACGCCAAATATGTTGCAAGACACTCCCACCATCCGCTATTACCAAAGGCTCAGCGACGCTGTTGTTGAACTCTGGAATCGAGGTTATCGCTTTGACGACTTGCGCCTCTATGTGGATGGCTATCTGGCTTCCCTCAGACACTCCAACAGTCTGGAACCGTATCTCATTCACCGTCTGGAAGAAGAAATTGTCCGGTATCTCTACGATCCCTCTAACTTTGAGAAGACTGAAACCGAGCTGGATTATCGTTAACGTTTGCGCGATCGCGCCACCTATCCACACAGCGCTGCACTGTATTGTGTCGAATTTGGAGACTGGTCGTCTCAACCGCATTGAGGTCTCAAAGCGATCAGTAAGTTGCACCAACCCAGAATCATAGGACTGGTGCTTGGCTAGACCAAGGGAGTTTGTAAGCGTTGCTTTGCCAAACGAGAGTACCTGCTCATAGTTTTTTTGCCCCATTAAAACGGTATCAACATTTGCCAAGACCTCGGTGTAGCCGTAGTCCTGGTCGGTGATCAGCCAATCGACTGCATCGGAAGCACGAGCAATACAGCCATCTAGACTGGCAGCAATAAAGAGCATGATTCGACGGCACCGTACGGTTACTGAGTTCGCTCATGTAGGGTAACACGGGTGCAGCACAGCCAAGGGCGATCGCTGATCTCACAAACGACGACGCACCGCCCTGCTAAGCGCATCCATCAACGGGCGATCGCGCTCCTCGTCAAACGGAAGAGACTGCCGATACGCTTGCTCATACGACTGGGGCAATGAGGTGCGGTACGGCTCCGGCTCCGTCAAATATCTGGGAAACACATGGGCGTGGAGGGCTGGCTCCAAATTGCCCAAAATTTGGTAGTTGATGCGGTAGGCATCCGTGACCTCCAGCAACGCATCTCCCAAGACGGTCATATCGTGTAAAAACTGCGATCGCCCCGTCGCCTCCAACGCATTCAAATCTGGCACCACCGGATCTGGCAGCAGCAGCGCATAGCCGCGCAAAAACTGTACATCACCTAAAACGAGCCAGCCCGATGGCACACGACCAATCACCATTGAGTTAGTGCCTGCGCGTGCCGCCTCAACGCGACGATGAATCAGTGTAGACATGGTTCAATTTTACTACTGCGACTTCATTAAGCAGTGGCTGGATCAAGCGGCGATCGTGGCAGCCCTTTAAGATCATTCAACCTTTGTGAAGCACTTTGCTACACTCAAATTCAGCACGCTTCCTCCCCACTCCCTACTCCCCACTCCCCTCCTTTATGCCTACAACTCGACGCATTGTAGATCTCCTCCGTCACGGACAGCCCGACGAAACCGTGACCATTCAAGGCTGGGTGCGTACCAAGCGAGAGCAGAAAGAATTTAGCTTTGTGGAAGTCAACGATGGCTCCTCGTTAGCGGGGTTGCAGGTCGTCATCAATCAAGATGTACCAGAGTACGCGGAGACGATGAAGCGGGTGAGTACTGGCGCATCGGTGGAAATTGCGGGTGTTTTGGTGGAGTCGCCTGCTAAAGGACAGCGCGTGGAATTGAAGGCGGCATCGATCGCCGTGTATGGCGAAGCCGATCCAGAAACCTACCCCTTACAGAAAAAGCGGCATTCCTTTGAGTTTTTGCGGGATATTGGGCATTTGCGATCGCGCACCAACACGCTCAGTGCCGTTTTCCGCGTCCGTAATGCCGCTTCGACCGCTATTCATCAGTTCTTTCAGGAACGTGGGTTTCTCTGGGTGCATACCCCGATTATCAGCGCCAGTGATTGTGAAGGTGCAGGGGAAATGTTCACTGTGACGGGCTTCGATTTGAAAAAAGTGCCGTTAACTGCCGAGCAAAGCGTTGATTTCAGCCAAGATTTTTTTGGCAAACATGCTTATCTCACCGTCAGCGGACAGCTAGAAGCCGAAATCATGGCGATGGCGTTCAGCAACGTTTACACGTTTGGTCCGACCTTCCGCGCGGAAAATTCCAACACGTCTCGTCACCTGGCAGAGTTCTGGATGGTCGAGCCAGAGATGGCATTTTGCGATTTGGACGGCGACATGGATCTGGCAGAAGCCTTCCTCAAGTACATCTTTAAGTACGTGCTGGAAACCTGCCCAGAAGATATGGAGTTCTTCAACCAGCGGATCGATCATTCCGTGCTGGCAACCGCTGACAATATCATCACCAATGAGTTTGCCCGCGTCACCTATACCGAGGCGATCGCGCTTCTCGAGAAAGCTAGTAAATCGTTTGAATACCCCGTCGAGTGGGGCTTGGATCTCCAGTCGGAACACGAGCGCTATCTGGCAGAAGAGCATTTTAAGAAGCCAACGATCGTCACCGACTATCCCGCCAAAATCAAAGCCTTCTACATGCGGCTGAACGACGACGAAAACACCGTGCGGGCAATGGACATTCTCGCGCCCAAGATCGGCGAAATCATCGGTGGCTCTCAGCGCGAAGAGCGGTTGGATGTACTGGAGCGCCGCATTCAAGAGCAGGGGCTTGATCTTGCAGAATATTGGTGGTACCTGGATCTGCGTCGCTACGGCACCGTGCCCCATGCAGGCTTTGGGTTAGGCTTCGAGCGTCTCGTGCAGTTTCTCACAGGCATGAGCAACATCCGCGACGTGATTCCCTTTCCCCGCGCTCCGCTGGATGTGGAGTTTTAGATCAAAACAAGCCGTCTTCTGTTCGCTAAGCTGGAACGATGAGAGGAAACCACCATGACGACCGAACTGGAAGCCAGTCGCAAGCATCTCTACGAGACAGACTTTTTGCAGTGGATTGAAACCACCGTTGCCCAGTTGAAGGCGCAAGACTATGCCTACATCGACTGGGAAAATCTGATTGATGAAATCGAAGCTATGGGGAAACGTGAACGCAAGAGCTTGAAGAGCAATCTGACTATTGTTCTACTGCATTTGCTCAAATGGCATTATCAACCAGAACGCCGGAGTGGTAGCTGGAAAGGCAGTGTCGTTGAACATCGTCGCCGCCTTCGTGATGATTTGAGGGATTCTCCCAGCCTGAAGCCCTATTTAGAAGACGTGTTTGACGAGTGCTATGCGGATGCGGTTGAACAGGCGATCGCCGAAACCGATCTTCCCGCCGAGACCTTCCCGCGATCGTGCCCTTACACATCGGCAGAGGTGCTAACCTCCAACTACCTGCCAAATTGAACTGTTGCCGGGTTGTGCAAATGATGAACGATTCTCATCCAACGCTTCTGAAATGGTTGACTGTACTCAAAAACTCTAGCGCGATCGCCTGTGCTTGTGGCATTTGCCCATAGGTAAACACATAGGGAACGTCTGGTGGTAGCTTTGGCAAAAACTGATCCAGAACGTAAGGACTGCCGTAGAGAATGAGTGCCAGCAGTTGGTCAGTTTCCACCAAGTGATGAAACCAGTCGATCGCGGTTTGAGTTAATCCCGCACTACCGCGAAAAGGATTGCCACGAATGAAAAGCTGTAGCAAGGTTGGTTGCCAGTTCGTATCAGACTCTAGCGTGATCTGGGGCGTGTGGCGATCGACCAGTTGAAACTGATAGCCCAACGCTTGGGGCAGTGCGATCGCGGGAGACTGCCGACCCAACCCTTCG
>JACMKO010000077.1 GCA_014380065.1 Leptolyngbya sp. ES-bin-22
CGAGGTTCTCGAACTACTAAAGGAAGCCGCAGCCTTACTTGTGCTTGAGGTAAAGGCTGTGATGCTGTGACTGTCATCTCTGTCTTTGCACTCTAGCTGTGCTGTTGCTACGTCGCTCCAAGCTCAAGTCATTAGTTGCTGATCGGGCTGATGCTATTTGTAAACTGTTTCTTGATTCTGGAGAGTCTAACACCATGAGTTCTGATTTCAACCTTTTTTCGCCCATTCAAGTGGGTGCTTATACCTTGCCTAACCGCATTGTCATGGCACCATTGACTCGTAACCGCGCCAGTGAAGGCAACATCCCGACGGAGCTAAATGCAACGTATTATGCTCAACGGGCTTCGGCGGGCTTGCTCATTTCAGAAGCAACCCAGGTTACACCCTATGGACAAGGCTACCCGGCAACCCCAGGTATTCATTCGTCCGAACAGGTGGAAGGCTGGAAGTTAGTCACTGATACTGTCCATGCTCGCGGGGGACGGATTTTTCTACAGCTCTGGCATGTGGGGCGGATTTCGCATCCATCCTTGCAGCCTGGCGGCGTGTTGCCTGTTGCGCCGAGTGCGATCGCGCCCGCAGACGGTGAAGCCTCTACCTATGAGGGTTCAAAACCCTATGTCACGCCGCGTGCACTAGAAACCGATGAACTTCCGGGCATTGTCGAAGCATATCGCCAGGGTGCTGACCATGCTTTAGCGGCTGGCTTTGATGGCGTAGAGATTCACGGCGCAAACGGCTATTTGCTTGATCAATTCCTACGTGACGGCACGAACAAACGTACGGATGCGTATGGTGGCAGCATCGAAAATCGCGCACGCTTGCTGCTGGAAGTGACTGAAGCCGTTGTGGGTGTTTGGGGGGCTAATCGCATCGGTGTGCGCCTCTCGCCCAGCAGCACCTTCAATAGCATGTCTGACTCTGATCCCAAAGCGACCTTTGGCTACGCGATCGAGGCTCTCAACCGCTTTGGTCTTGCCTATCTACATCTGCTGGAACCCAGTGAAGCCGATGAACGTCATGGTGGCACACTTATTCCTACGTCACACTTTCGCCCGATCTTCAAAGGGCTACTGATGGTGAACTGGGACTACGATCGCGACAAAGCCAACGCTGCGATCGCTCATGGTGACGCAGATCTCGTGTCCTTCGGTAAACTCTTTATCGCCAACCCCGATTTGCCAGAGCGCTTTCAGTTAGACACGGCGCTGAATGAGCCTGATCCATCCACCTTTTATGGCGGCAGCGAAGAGGGCTACATCGATTATCCCGCGCTTGAACTTCAGGCGAGTCAGGTTGGTTAATAAACGCTTACGACAACACTAACCATCGGTTGAGACTGTAGGAGTCAGACGTTAGGAGCCAGCATACGAGATCCTTCTGACTTCTGACTACTGGCTTGCTCCCGTACTTTTGGAGGTCGACTATGGATTTGAAATTAGCAGGGAAAACAGCGTTAGTCAGCGGCTCGACAGGTGGTATTGGGTTGGCGATCGCGCAGTCCCTTGCTCAAGAAGGGGCAGCCGTGATCATCAACGGTCGTACTCAAGAGCGGGTCAATCAGGCGATCGACAAAATTAAAGCGGCAACGCCTGATGCAAAGCTGACAGGTGTTGCGCTTGATCTGTCTACCCGCGAGGGTGCCGATCGGCTCTTTCAGCAAAGACCGACTGTCGATATTTTGGTGAATAACCTGGGTATTTACGAGCCAAAAGCGTTTGGTGACATTGCGGATGAAGACTGGCTCAAAATCTTTGAAGCCAATGTCCTCAGTGGCATTCGCTTGAGTCGTCAGTATCTCCCTACGATGTTAGAGCGTAACTGGGGACGAATTATCTTCATCTCCAGCGAGTCAGCCGTGCAAATTCCGGTCGAAATGGTCCACTACGGTATGACCAAGACGGCACAGCTTGCGATCGCCCGTGGTCTGGCTGAAATGACGGTGGGTACAGGCGTAACCGTTAACTCTGTGCTGCCGGGACCCACTCGTTCCGAAGGTGTGGGCGATTTTGTGGCAAAAATGGCAAGCGATCGTGGCGTAGATGTCGCACAGATCGAAAAAGAGTTTTTTGAATCGGTACGTCCCTCATCACTTATCAAGCGCTTCGCCACCGTCGAAGAAGTCGCTGCACTTGTCACGTATGTCTCCAGTCCGCTCTCATCAGCTACCAATGGTGCTGCTTTGAGAGTTGATGGTGGCGTGGTGCGATCAATTCTTTAATGTCTCTTCGCCCGACTGGACGTAGAAAGCTTAGACATCAATCCTTAAACTCCAGGAGTTTGCTTCCTTTTTTGGCTGGTCTTCTGTTCACAGCCAGTGTCACAAGTCTGATTTCACAACATTAATTGGAGCCTGTATGACTGCAACTACACCGACGTCGAATCTACTTGCCGCGCCCCTCGATGTACCCAGCGCGATCGCTCAACGTCGTGCTATCAAAAGCTTTAAACCGGACGCGATCGCGCCAGACCTGCTCAAGCGATTGATAGAGCTGACCGTTGCCGCTCCTAGCAGTTGGAACCTGCAAGATTGGCGCATCATATTAGTACAAGATTCATCGCAGAAAGCAGCGCTGGCAGAAGCCGCCTGGAATCAAGAGCAGATTAGCCAAGCGCCAGTCACCTTTGTTTTTGCAGCGGATGCGACTGCGTGGCAGAAAGATCGTACGCCTGTCTTTGAACAGGCACTTCAAAATGAAGCGTGGACACCACAATCCGTGGAGTATTTCAAGTCGCAGGTGCCCCAATTCCAAACCGCTCTGGGTGACAAAAACCGTGAGTATGCCATCAAAGATGCCATGATTGCAGCCACACATTTGATGCTGGCAGCCGAAAGCCTTGGGTTATCGACTTGCCCCATGAACGGTTGGTTAGAAGACAAGGTGAAGGAAGTCATTGGGGCAACGGACGATCCTAATCTGGCGATCGCCCTTCTCGTTCCCGTTGGCTATGCCGAAGAATCCCGCCCGAATCCTGGTCGTCTACCGTTCCACTACAACGTTTTTGTCGATCGCGTCAGCAATCCGTACACAGGCTAACTACATCTCGTCGTAAAGGTTTATTATGTCCGACAATGCTAAAGTTTGGTTCATTACAGGCAGTTCTACTGGGTTTGGGCGATCGCTCACCGAAGCCGTCCTCAAGCATGGCGATCGCGTCGTTGCTACAGCCCGCAAACCAGAGCAGCTAGACAGCTTGATGCAGCAATATCCCGTGGCTGCCAAAGCGGTTCGTCTGGATGTGACTAATCCCCAAGACGTGCGAGATGCGATTAAAGCCGCGATCGATGCCTTTGGTCGCATTGATGTGTTAGTCAACAATGCGGGGTTTGCCTCTGTTGGTGCGATTGAAGAAGTAAGCGATGCTGCTGTTCGCCGCCAGTTTGAGACGAACTTCTTTGGGGCATTAGATGTGACACGGGCAGTATTGCCGACCCTGCGGCAGCAAAGAAGCGGTCACATTCTCAATATCTCTTCTGTTGGTGGCTTTGCCTCCTTTGGGGCGCTTGGCATTTATTGCGCCACAAAATTCGCGCTAGAGGGCGTTTCTGAAGCGCTGGCAAAGGAAGTTTCCCCTTTAGGCATTAAGGTGACGATCGTGGAACCGGGCGCTTTTCGTACCGCAATTAATGGGCAAGCGCTGGCAATACCAGACACGCGCATTGATGATTATGCTGACAGCACGGGTGGCATCCTCCAATGGCTTGAGAGCATGGACGGCAAGCAACCGGGCGATCCTGACAAAGCTGCCGAGGCAATGATTCAGGTGGTTGAAAGTGACAAGCCACCGCTGCGGCTGGCGCTTGGAGCCGATGCCGTAGAGACGATCGCTGCCAAGCTTGAATCGGTTAGAGCCGAACTTGATGCCTGGAAACAGGTCAGCATTGACACAGCTTTTGAAGGTGCGGCTGTCGGAGCGATCGGTGGCTAACGGTCAGCAACCAGCGGTCAGTAGAGATGAAATGAAAACTTATTGGGGTCAATGTCATTGCGGCAAGGTGCAGTTTGAAGTGACGACTGTGCTCGATCGCGGCGATCGCTGCAATTGTTCGTTCTGCTCACGTCGGGGTGCCATCATGCACAGCGTGAGTGCCGATCGCTTCAAGCTGCTGGCTGGCGAAGACTCGCTGACCCTTTACCAATTCCATACAAAAACCGCAAAGCACTACTTCTGCAAGGTTTGCGGCATTTATACCTTTCATCGCCCTCGCATCGCACCTGAAAAATATCGTATCAACGTTGCTTGCCTCGAAAACGCTGACCTCACCCATCTAGAAGTTGGTCTCGTGAACGGTGCCGCCTACGACTAACCCGCTTCAAACCAAGATCGTGTTCTAGCGCCTAGCTCATCCCTTCCTTTCAACTCCCAACTCCCTATTCCCGACTCCCTATTCCCGACTCCCTATTCCCGACTCCCAACTCCCCATTCCCGACTCCCAACTCCCCATTCCCGGCTCCCCTTTCTAGGAAAACCAACCATGATTGATCTCTACTACTGGACAACGCCCAACGGTCACAAAATAACGCTTTTCCTGGAAGAAGCAGGACTGCCGTACACGATCATTCCCATCAACATTGGTGCTGGCGATCAATTCAAGCCAGAGTTTCTCAAAATCGCGCCGAACAATCGCATTCCCGCGATCGTTGACCACGATCCAGCAACAGGTGGCGAACCCATTTCCATCTTCGAGTCAGGCGCAATCTTGCTGTACCTAGCAGAAAAAACTGGGAAGCTCATCCCACCGGATCTACAGGGGCGAGTTGAGGTCTTGCAATGGTTGTTCTGGCAAATGGGTGGCTTAGGACCGATGGCAGGGCAAAACCATCACTTCAGCCAGTACGCACCCGAAAAGATTCCTTATGCGATTGACCGCTACGTGAACGAAACGGGACGACTGTATGCAGTGCTGGATCAGCGGTTGGGCGATCGCGAGTTTCTGACTGGCGAGTATTCGATCGCCGATATTGCCTCCTATCCCTGGATTGTGCCTTACGAGCGCCAGGGGCAATCGCTAGACAGCTTCCCCAACTTGAAACGTTGGTTTGAAGCCATTCAATCCCGCCCTGCCACCATTCGTGCGTATGCCAAAGCGGACGCATTTAAAGATCAAGCGATTAGCCCCGAACAGTCGCGCGATTTGCTCTTCAACCAGTCTGCTAAAACTACTCAGCAGTAAAGCACGATGGTGCCTTACTGCCCATCAGCGTCCGACAGCAACCGAGCACCCTGGTGAATGTGCGTCATGTAATACGCGCGCTCACGTCGCTGCTTAATGATACGTCCTACATACTGGAGGGGTCGTCCAACGATTTTTTGGAGCGGTGATTGGCGCATCCACTGTTCGTACCCTGCCGCAATGGGATCTGCCAGTAAATTCCGCAAATACAGCGCCACCTTGTCTTCTGTAAACTCACTTGCTCGCTGAAAGCCATTTTCAACCATCGCAGTATATAGTGCCGGATCAGCTTGCAAACGCTGAAGGGCAGCGATCGCCTCTTCTGGTTTCGTCACTTCAATGTAATCTAGCTCCGATTGTCGCAACGCTTGATACGCAGGTTCGGGGCTAAGAATAGCCGGACAACCAGCAAACCAGGCATTTGTTAACTTCAGGGCTGGCTTCAGCGTACTGTCGTATTTTGTAATGTTGCGGACAGCAATCACAACGTCGGCTGTCGTGTAGTTACGCCAGCCATCAAAGCCTTCGTCTTCTGAGCTAAGCACGAGTTCGATGTTTAGCGAAGTAAGCGTGTTTAAAAATTCTGGATTTCTAAACTCCTCAGCTAAATTGTAGCTATTGCCTTTAAAGGTGAGGTTTTCAACGCGTGTACCGCGAGACGGATCACGGGGCTGTAAGTTAGGTTGGGGCCAGTGAGGCAGAAAGTGGTGCGTCGAATCAAGCACGCCCTTTTGGTTTAAAACAATACGCTGCTCACAAATTTCGGGGTGTGGACGATCGTATTGCACCGTCACCACATAGCTGCGGTACGAAAAATCCGACGTGTAAATATAATCGAACGGAATGATACTGATACTGTTAGGAACAGGATGAGCGGTGAGATATACGTTCAAACCCCGCTTCTTCAAGCTCATAAACGTCTGCGCTGACCAGATGTCTTCGGAGAGTACACATTGCTGGTAAAGAGCGCTATCGATAGGCTGATCGGGGTTATTGATCAACGCTTTCCACTTAGGATCTTTAGTCACGAAATAAACCGGATACGGCAGCAACTCTAACGGCTTCTGCTCATCGGTAAAGTAAGGATTAATTGGATGCATATTTTTTTAGAGAATTCATTAAATCGAAGGCTTGATGTCAGGCGATCGCTACATTTGTTCGCTGCAAAAGTTCTAAACAAGCAAGATAATTTTCCAGTCGTGAGCTTCATCAAGATTAAAATGTGCTGATAGAAGAATGGCTGACGACAGCGTTTTGGGAACAGGGAAAAAGACCAAGAGAGTGAGTTTTATTGCTAATTAAATGTTTCCTTTTCAGTATAAAGTTGCCATTGCTCAAGTATCTTGCTTAGAGCAAAAAAGTAACATATTCAGCCACAGTCTTCTCAAAATCTTCAAATTTTCGATGGTGAGGCGTTTAGCTCCTTTGCTGAATCTCATTGAAGCTGAGAGCTAGTAGCCACCGAATCAAATTCGCCTTAGATGGGCGATCGAGCAGCAGTACAGAGCGAAACCGTAACAGTTTGTAAGCCATCAGGGTGCTGCTGACAAGTCACAGTGCCGCGCTGTACCTCAATGCGACGGCAACAAAGGATAATCTCGGTGGCAAAGTCGCGATTACCAGCAGGCGCAAACCGCTGTGCCGTGATGCGAAGATGAAGGCGATCGCCTTGGTGTTCAGCACCCAAAACAACGGGTGAACCAGCATCCGAATACTTTAAACCTCTGGCTAAAAGGTCAGTCACCACTGCTTCGGTGAGTTCTTGATCAATAAGTGCAAACGGCAACGAGGCATCAATTTCGCAAATTAGTCGAACCGCACTGCCGTCTTTAGGCTCCAGCAGGTGACGGCTCACTGCCACCAACAGCGGCTCTAGTGCCAAAGGCTCAAGCGTCATGTCAACTTTGCCAGCTTCCAGCTTTTGCAGCAGCATTGTGTCTGAAACCAGATCGCATAGGCTGTTAACCTCGTTTTGCATTAAGTGCAGATGGTCGTACCAGGCTGGCGCGGCTGGACGGGCATCGACTAACGACTGGAGGTGTGTATCTAAGGTAGTGAGCGATCGCCCAACGCGCCGCTCAAGTGAGGCGATGACAGCTTTTTGGGCTGTAAGGTACTTGCTCAGTTGTTCATTCTCCAACTGCAATTGCAGCAGAGTAGTTGGCTGAGTTTGGGTGAGGGCAGGTGATTGGGACATCATGTCCAGGAAGATAGCTATTTATACTGACAGTTATAACCTGTATTGTTAAGGATTGTAAAAAATGCAGGTTTTCAACGCCTTTTCGTCCTTGAGGAGGATGAACGGGTGGCTTCTAGGAATGGAACTGGGACAGAATGCGGACTACGGTTCATCATGCTGCGGCTCGGCACTGTCGGTCGGTGAAGTAGTCGTAAGGCGTTGCGCGCTGTCTGTGCTCAAATTTGCCTGAGCGTTGCGCCTCAACATCCAAGGCTTGATGCGTCTCAAAGCGGAACCTGTAAAACGTCGATCGTATGCCTCATCTGTAATGGCAGCTAGTTCTGGCAAGGTTGAGGCAACATTCCAGGGGTGCGGTTGAAAATCGCTAACATCAGTAGCCTGGGCAAAGCGTTGATTCCAGGGGCAAACATCCTGGCAGATATCGCAGCCTGCAACCCAGCCCTGTAGATGCGGCACGATCGCGTCCGGCAAGGTCTCTGCCCGATTTTCAATGGTGTGGTAGGCAATGCACCGATTGGCATCGACGACGTAAGGCTGTGGGATTGCACCAGTCGGGCAGGCATCCATACAGCGTGTACAGGTGCCACAGTGGGACGTGTGTGGGCGATCGGGTGTAAGCGAGAGATTCGTCAGGACTTCGCCTAGAAACACCCAGGAACCGTAGTCTCGCGTAATCACATTACCGTTTTTGGCAATCCAGCCAATGCCTGCTCGTTGCGCCCAAACTTTATCTTGGATGGGACCTGTATCGGCATAGTAGCGAGCTTGCACGGACTCTCCCTGGGTGTGCATCCAGGCAACCAGCGCTTTCAGTTTCTTGTGCAGCACTTTGTGATAGTCGCGCCCCCAACCGTAGCGAGCGATTTTTGCCGTCGTGCTGCCTTCAGAACGGGAGACGGGGGTGTAATAGTTGAGTGCAACACAAATTACTGATTGAGCTTCTGGCATGACCTGCCGAATCTCCTGTCGCTTGGGATTCTCCATCCAGGTCATATCGGCGTGATAGCCCTTGCTAAGCCAGGTACGCAGGTTTACTGCTGACTCCGATGTCTCAGGCGCGATCGCGGCAATGCCAACCTTGTGAAAGCCTAGCTCTAGCGCTTTTTGCTTGATTTGGGCATCGAGGGTCATAGCTTGCTGTCCCAATCTAGCCTCGTTCCCACTAAGAGCCTTTTTGCATGTGCGATCGAAAGCGTCCAGCCAGAAAGGCGCGCTCTTTGAGATGCTTGGTTTGACGACCCGTGACGCGCTTACGCCACATTTTGAAGCTTGACGCTTGCATTTCTCGCCGCATAAGCGCAATCACCTGTTTTTCCAGCAAGCCAAACTGCTGCTCGATCGCCTCAAACGGTGTGCGGTCTTCCCATGCCATTTCGAGAATGCGATCGATCGTTTGGGAATCAAGCTCTGGGAGATTCATCGTGGCAACGCTAAGTGCAGTAACAGCTTCAGCCTAACGTCGATCGTCCGTAACCGTCGGTTCGATCAACTTAATTTATGCCCGTTGGCCTCTTTATGCCTGCTGGCTTCCAGGGGTTTGACCATGCGATGCAGCCCACCAGAGCGAGTAAGTTGCTCAAAGCGGTGGGTTGATTTACTGCACATAACCCTGTACCCAAGACGCTCAAAGAGTGCTCTGGCAGAGGTGTTGGTATAGGTTACGTCGAGCGAAATGGCTTGACAACTGTAGGCATGGGCTTGCAGCTCAGCTTGAGCCAGTAAGTAGGTGCCCAAGCCCTGATTCTGAAACTCTGGCATGACACTTAGACCCAGGATGTAATAGTCCTGAGCAGAAATATCCTGCTTGATGCGAGTCAGGTCTGCCAAATTGACCAAAATTTTGGGTAGCTTGCGGAGTGGCAGGATGCGTGCCATCACTTGATGCACTTTTTCATCGGCTTGATGTTTCAAAAACCCAGGGTAGCTGATCATCACGCCAGCCGGCTGATTAAGCACTTCAATAATCTGGGCGTGTTCGTAGCTGAGGGCGTGTTGAGGGTAGGCAAACGCCTGACTAAAAATCGCCTTCGATTCGTCAAAGGGCGCGGCAAAAATGTAGCTAAAGACGGCTGGACCTGCCGAGAAAAAAAGCGGGGCAGCCCAAGCGACATCATCAGCGATCGCCGGACGTAAAGTGATATTTTGTGCGAATGGTTGCAATAGCATGTCTAGCGTTCTATTCGTCACTTAGTATACCGAGGTTGGCACCATGACGAACCAGTACTGCTGGCATTAATCGTCCAGTTCGAGACCCCAACGCGGGTGAATAACGTTGAGGTCTGGCGCTCTGCGTTAAAGATACCAGGGACGGAACCGATCAAACGCTTCAAAAACCTGGACAAGGCGGCGGCGGTTCACGCGTTCTGGGGGCGATCGCGTTAAAGGCTGCTTCAAGTCTAAGAGGTTTCCTCCCTGATCGGTGCTGCTAACGCGTAGATCATCCTCAAGTCTCTTGGGTCGGAGGGGTGACACTTTGACGAGAGAGTGCGTTAATGGAAAGGTCAAAAAAGACAGCGAATTGATGTTGCCATGCTGCCGAGCTACACCGTGCGAGAAAGCCCCAAGGCAAAGCATGTCTCTCTCAAGGTTTCAGTGGCAGGTAGTCTAGAGGTTGTTGTGCCTGAAGGCTACGACCAGACAGCGATTCCTGCCATTTTGCAGCGTAAACAGCGCTGGATCAAGCGGGTGACGCAGCACGTTGAGACACGCCAAGCCCTCATTGGCGTAGAACCCGCAGACAAATTACCCAAGCAGCTTTGCCTGCGGGCGATCGAGCAAGCCTGGCAGATTGACTATTGCCCCACCCAGCTACCAGGCATTCGGGCGATCGAGCAGGCTGACCTGCGGTTGACGCTCTTTGGACAAACGATTGACCACCATGCCTGTAGTGAAACGCTACGGCAATGGGTGATCGGTAAAGCGCAAAAGCACCTGCTGCCCTGGCTGCGGGCGGTCAGCCAAGAATTAGAGCTACCGTTTGAAACTGCGTCTGTACGAGGTCAAAAAACCCGCTGGGGCAGTTGCTCTAGCCGTAAGACCATAAGTCTCAACTGTAAACTGCTCTTTCTGCCCAGTGATTTAGTGCGCTACGTCTTTATCCATGAGCTATGCCACACTGTGCATCTCAACCATTCAGCAGCGTTTTGGTCACTCGTGGCTCACTATGAGCCTGTTTACCAACAGCTTGATGCCGGTCTGCGAGATGCTCGCTACCACGTGCCCTTGTGGATGGAGACGTGATGAAAAGGCTGAAGGCTCAAGGCTCAAGGCTAAAGCCGGACACGAAAAGAGAACGCGAAACTTTGTACTACTCCATCTTTGTTATCCTTTATCATTGAGCCTTTAGCTTTTCCCCTTTAGCCTTTCCCCTATGTCTTTGGCTTCCTGGCGATCGCCCCTTGCCCATGCCCTCCATCGCAATCGTGCTCTGGTGTATGCCCGCTATTTGCAGCTTGCAACCGTGCGTGCGGACCAGCGTCCAGCCAACCGAACGATCGTGTTTCGGGGTTTTCTTAACGGAACGAATCAATTGCAGTTTGTCACAGATGCTCGTAATGCCAAGGCTGACCAGATTGAGCACTGTGCGTGGGGGGAAGCCTGCTGGTACTTTCCCAAAACTCGTGAACAATTTCGCCTTGCTGGTGCGCTACTTTTAGTGAGGGCTGACCATACCGATCCAACACTACAAAAAGCGAGGCAGACTGCATGGCAGGCATTGTCGGATGCTGCACGTAAACAGTTTGCCTGGGCGCATCCCGGCAAGCCTCAGGGGAATAAAGATGGGTTTGACGTAGCCGCACCGGATACAACGGTTCCATTACCGCATTTTTGCCTCTTGCTGCTTGACCCGCAGGAAGTAGACCATCTGGAGCTACGCGGCGATCCCCAAAATCGCTGGTTGCATCAATATGATGGTTCGGGTTGGTCTGTACAAGCAATCAATCCCTGAGGATCAAGCTTCTGTAGGGACATTACATGTAACGTCCCTACAAGGGTCAACCACAATTTACAAGGCGGCGATCGCCGTCGCAATCATCACTTCCCATGCCAAACTGACACGAACTCTGGCAGTACGCAGAATTTCAAACCCTGCGACGTGCAAAAAATTGTGAAACTCGACCTGGGTATAGCACTGCCGATACGCTGGGTCGAATCGCTTGAGGACAAAATCGTAGAGCTGACAGAGCACATCATCTTTACACCAATCGAGAATCACCAGTTCACCATCGGGCTTGAGTACCCGCTTCATTTCGAGGAGTGCCGCGATCGGGTCATCAAAGTAGTGGAACGCACTAGCAGACACCACAACATCAAAGCTGTGATCCGCGAAGGGCAAGGCTGACACCGAAGCCTTTTGAAACGAAACATTAGGATAGTCACGGCATTTTTGTTGTGCAATGCCCAACATTTTTTCTGCTAGATCAACACCGATGATACGTTGTGTTGGTTGCTCTAACAGTAGCAAGCGTTCAAACTCTCCAGTCCCACACGCCACATCAAGCACTGTACTGGTGGAAGCAATGGTTGCCCAAGCTTTGAGAAACGACAGTGTTTTGAAGACATAACGGCTCCAAGCGCGATCGTATAACGTCGCCATGCGGTTGTACTGTTTGCGTACAGTGGGTTCCATCATGCCAAGTTATTCAAGAAGATTGATACTCTCATACGTGTAGCTCAGGGTAGTTAGCTTCATGGAAACGCTCGATCGAAAGAAGCCAGAAGCATTTACAACCATCGTAAACATTCTGTAGGTAGGTTACATTCAATCTCCCTAGAGAAGAGGAACAACCTGTCTAGAACAGCACCCAATTGCTTGGTTGGCGGCTTATGCTGGCAAGGTCATTTATCAGTGCGCGATCGTGGAACGCCTCATTGTGTTTACTCGTTACCCAGAGCCAGGGAAGGCAAAGACCCGTCTCATTCCTGCCTTGGGCGCTGAAGCAGCCGCAGCTTTACATCGCCAAATGACTGAACTTACACTAACTCAGGTCACATTATTGCAGCACCGTGCGTTAACTGTTGAGGTCTGGTTTACAGGGGGCGATCGCGCTCTGATGCAGACCTGGTTGGGGGGAAATCTGCTCTAT
Organism: Leptolyngbya sp. ES-bin-22; assembly: GCA_014380065.1. GTDB lineage: Bacteria > Cyanobacteriota > Cyanobacteriia > Leptolyngbyales > Leptolyngbyaceae > Stenomitos. Next base: position 12,464 of record JACMKO010000077.1, read on the forward strand.
CACCCTCAGCCAGAGGGAGCCTTGGGCGATCGTATGGCGCAAGCTTTCCAGGCGGCATTTGACGACGGTGTGGCGGCGGCAATCATCATTGGCACCGACTGCCCAGAATTAACTGACACATTGCTGGCACAGGCATTTCAAGCGCTACAGCAAACCGATTTAGTCTTGGGACCAGCAACGGATGGCGGCTATTATTTAATCGGGCTACGGCAGATGGTACCGGACTTGTTTCAATCCATTGCCTGGAGCACCGATCAGGTCTTTCAACAAACGGTGGCGATCGCCAGCAGACTGAATCTGTCTTTGACTTCCTTACCCACCTTAACGGATATCGATCGTCCAGAAGATTTGCCTGTGTTGGAGCAGGTGCTATTGAAGGGCAAACTCTCTTTAGAAGTAGACAAGTACATTTAAAGGCTGATCAGTGCCAAGTCTTTAATGAGTCTCACTGGACAATTAACCAACATTTCGATGCGGCGGCTGATGTCTGACGATCGCTCAGGCACGAGCCGCTTAAGTTTCCATCTCAGCTAGCAGAGAAGGTGGCGCTAGAATTCTTGCTGAGCCTGCATTTCACGTTCTTCACTGACGTTGAGCTAGTACTGATAGCTGGCAGCATCGCCTGGAGCAGTCGTTTGAGAGACAATCTCCCTGGTCATAAAACCACCCGCCTGAATGATGCGCGCCACACATCCTGTCCAACCTGTTTGATGGCTTGCACCGATGCCTGCGCCGTTGTCGCCGTGGAAGTACTCATAGAACAAGATGAGATCTTTCCAATGTGGATCGGTCTGGAACTTCTCAGCACCACCATAGACGGGTCGTCGCCCCGACTCATCTTTGAGGAAGATGCGAGTGATGCGATCGCCAATTTCTTTCCAGATGTCAAACAGTGTCTTGTGTTGCCCTGATCCGGTGGGATATTCGATTGTAAAAGCATCGCCGTAATAGCTATAGAGATGGATTAGCGATCGCAGCAGTAGCAAATTCACGGGCATCCAAATGGGACCGCGCCAGTTGGAATTGCCACCGAACATCCCTGTGTTGGAATCACCTGGCAAGTAGTCAACCCGAAACTCTTGCCCAGCATGCTTAAAGACGAAGGGATGGTCGTGATGGTAGCGGGAAAGTGCCCGAATACCATAATCGCTGAGAAATTCAGTCTCATCCAACATTTTGGACAACAGACGGCGTAGCTTTTGCTCATTCACAACGGCAAGCATCAGCCGTCCATTCAGACCCGGCGTTGTGGGTAGATGGATGTTAGCGGTGAGTTCGGGATGGCGCATAAGGAACGATTCTGCCCGTTTTTTGAATTTGGGCAGTTTGTCAAACACATTAGGCGGAAACACTGCAATTGCCATCAGTGGTAAGAGACCAACCATCGATCGCACCTTCAATCGCTGACAGTCCCCATTGGGCAGCCGCAACAGGTCATAAAAGAAACCATCTTCTTCATCCCACAGTTCATCACAGTTTTCACCAATGCGATCCATCGCACCCGCAATCCACAGCGTATGCTCAAAGAACTTCATTGCCAGGTCTTCATAGAGTGAGTCGTGAATGGCTAACTCAATGGCGATTTGCAGCATCCGTTGACTGAAAAACACCATCCAGGCGGTGCCATCTGCCTGTTCTAGAATGCCGCCTGTCGGGAGCGGCGCACTGCGATCGAACACGCCAATGTTATCCAAGCCTAAAAAGCCACCTTCAAAGACGTTGTTGCCGATCGTGTCTTTCCGGTTCACCCACCAGGTAAAGTTAATCAGCAGTTTAGAAAACGCATATTTCAGAAAGTTAACGTCGCCTACACCATTGTTTTGTTCACGATCGCGGGTATAAATCTCCCACGTTGCCCAGGCATGGACGGGTGGATTCACATCACCAAAGTTCCACTCATATGCAGGCATCTGACCATTCGGATGCATGTAGTCTTCCTGCAACATCAGCTCCAATTGCCGCTTGGCAAAGTCTGGATCAACGATGCTTAAGGGAATCATGTGGAATGCTAAATCCCAGGCTGCAAACCAGGGATATTCCCATTTGTCGGGCATAGAAATCACGTCATCCGTATACATATGGTGCCAGTCGCTATTGCGAACGTGTCGCCGCTGATCGGGACGCATATAGGGGTTGACGTTGTGTTCCTCTAGCCATTTTTCCACATCATAGTAGAAGTACTGCTTTGACCACAGCATTCCCGCAAATGCTTGCCGCATCACGTTGCAGCGATCGGCATCAGCGTTAACGGAAGGTGGCGTAATGGCAGCGTAAAACCCATCCGCCTCTTGCTGGCGATCGGTCAAAACCTGATCAAAGGTATCGAAAGGCTTGCCAAGCTGATTGGGATGCGTGGCAGTAAGGCGTAACCGGATGACCTGCGTTCCCCCTGCTTCTACCGTCACCTGATAATGGGACGCAACTTTCGTGCCCATTGCTGCCGGATTAACTGCTTCGGTTTGTCCATGCACCACATAGCGATGGATGGCATCTTTAACGTAAGGGCTGTCATTATCCGTGCCAAACAGACGTTCGTTGTTGGTTTCATTTTCTGTGAACAGCAAGGGCACGACTTGATCGCAAAAGAGATAGTAGTCTCCCAACTTTTCTTTAAACAGCGGGTTGGTGTGATATGCGTGAACAACGCTGTAGCCAGCCCCTTCATACTTTTGCAGGATGGGTTTAGAGCCACCATCTTTCCAACTCCAGGTATTGCGGAACCAGAGCGTTGGCAGTAAGTGCAAAGAGGCAGCTTCCGCTCCTCGATTGCAGACCTTAATTTGAATCAACATGTCATCGGCGCTGGCTTTGGCATATTCCACAAACACATCAAAGTAGCGATCGTCATCAAAGATGCCGGTATCCAGCAGCTCATATTCCAACTCATCGCGCGTGCGGCTACGATTAGTGTTCACTAGATCAGCGTAGGGAAACTCTGCATGAGGGTACTTATAGAGGTACTTCATGTAGGAATGGGTTGGTGTGCTGTCTAGATAGAAGTAATACTCTTTGACATCCTCGCCATGATTCCCTTCGCTGTTATTAAGCCCAAACAGCCGTTCCTTTAAAATGGGATCGTTGCCATTCCACAGTGCTAAAGCAAAGCAAAGTAAGTTGTTCGCATCGCTAATGCCGCCCAAGCCATCTTCACCCCAACGATAGGCCCGCGATCGTGAGTGATCATGGGTCAAATAATTCCAGGCATCGCCGTTATCGCTATAGTCCTCCCGCACAGTGCCCCACTGGCGCTCACTCAAATAGGGTCCCCACTGTTTCCATGCTGCTTTGCCGTCGCGGCAGTCCTGCAAGCGTTGGTTCTCTGAAGTCATAATGGTTTGTCCTGAATCCTAGTTTGGATGCAATGCACTCAGTCGTGGTGCGAACTCAGCCTCAATTAAACTACCAGCAGTGGTAAAATATCACAAGCGTTGGATGGGCTTTGTATGTTGTGGTTGCCAGATTTGAACGCAAGGATACTCGTCCAACAGCACAGATTTGCATTCAGGAGTAGCACGACCAAGCTGAGCGATCAAATAAATACAAGCTTTACGAAAGCTATTAGATGCCACAGCGACATAGAAATCAATCATTTTAGAACTGGACTGACGCAAACCTCGAAGGTTTTGACCAAAAATTGGACTCATGGACAATCTTGGTGCTTAAACCTCCTAGGTTTTGGCAAAATACGTCAGTCCTATAGAAGAAAACTAAAGGCTAAAAGCTAAAGGCTGAGCGTTACAATGGATAAGCTCTACAGGTTGAATCCTTTGCTAGACCGACCGCTTGCAGGACACGTCTGGTCGCCTGGATTGTTCTCCTGAGAGCATGAAATGTCATTGACAGGAGCCAATTGCTGTGGTCGCACACGTCTCTACCGATCGCTACGAAGCCCAAACTCAGGCGATCGCCCGCCAGTTGCTCAGCGCCACCCGCGAAAATCGCTCCTTTTTCGCCCAAATGCGCGACCAGATGCGCTGGGATGACAAGCTGCTTGCCTGGACGATGAGCAACCCTGGCTTGCGAGTGCAGTTATTTCGCTTCATTGACTATCTGCCGTCGCTCCGCAGCAAAGCCGAAATTGCCCGCCACCTTCAGGAATATCTGGGCGACGTGACGGTAGAGTTACCCGCTGCCCTGAAGGGAATGCTCAATTTTGCCAATCCCGACTCTGTGCCCGGTCAACTGGCTGCAACAACGATTTCTACTGCTGTTGAAACCCTGGCGCACAAGTACATTGCAGGCGAAACCATTCAGCAAGTGCTGAAGACGATCGAGCGTCTGCGCAAGGACAAGATGACATTTACGGTGGATCTACTGGGCGAAGCCGTGATTACGGAAGCTGAAGCGCAGTCGTATTTCGATCGCTACCTGGAACTGATGGCGCAGCTTACCAGCGCGGCGAAATCCTGGTCAACGGTGCCGCAAATTGACCAAGCAGAGGGTGAAGCCCTTTCTGTCGCCCAAGTCTCTGTCAAGCTCACAGCCTTTTACTCTCAGTTTGACCCGCTAGATGTCGAAGGCAGTCGCGATCGGGTCAGCCACTCTATCCGCCTGCTGCTGCGCCGTGCGAAAGAACTCGGTGCCGCCGTTCATTTCGACATGGAGCAATACGCTTACAAAGACTCGACGCTGGCGATTCTGAAAACTCTGTTGCTGGAAGACGAGTTTCGTACCCGTACCGACGTAGGTGTCACGCTCCAGGCATACCTGCGCGACAGCGAACGCGACCTGACAGCACTCATCGCCTGGGCAAAACAGCGCGGTACACCGCTCACAGTGCGTCTGGTGAAGGGTGCTTATTGGGATCAGGAAACCATCAAAGCCGCGCAAAAAGATTGGCAGCAGCCTGTTTTTAACGACAAAGCCTCCACCGATGCAAATTTTGAAACCATGACGCGCCTGCTGCTAGAGAACCACGAACATCTCTACGGCGCGATTGGCAGCCACAACGTGCGCTCTCAGGCATACGCGATGGCGATCGCCGAAACGCTTCAGATTCCACCCCGCCGCTTTGAGCTTCAGGTACTCTACGGCATGGCGGATAAGTTAGCGAAGGCGATCGTTGCTAAAGGCTACCGCATGCGGGTCTACTGTCCTTATGGCGAGCTCATTCCCGGTATGTCTTACCTGATCCGTCGCCTGCTGGAGAACACTGCCAACAGTTCCTTCCTTCGCCAAAACCTGGAAGAACG
>JACMKO010000078.1 GCA_014380065.1 Leptolyngbya sp. ES-bin-22
AATCTTCGTCAATATGGTGTAAGTGAAGACCGACTCCACCTTTTTTACAAACACAGCACCTGTAAGCGTTCTTCGCCAATATGCGCTCTCTTTGTTCTGCTGAGGGAGACTTTCTTTTAGGCAACTCCTACCTCCAAAGCGCAATAGCTCCACTAATACTACAGATGCTTTTACTGTAGTACATCTGTTCGACTAACAAAGGCAATCTTGAAGAACAACCCCACCGATAACATAGTACAGATAACAACTTATTACATAGAATGTTTTCTCGTTAATACCCGAATCAGGGTATTATGCCCACGTGTTTTTCAAGGATATCTCTGGTGCTGGGGATATCATAAGAATTTTTTCGCATGATATCGCTGCTGAGAGGCATTATCAAGAAAATTCGCGTAGCACGATCGCCCCTCACAGAAACCCGATCACCCTTCTCTACTTCTCCGAGACAACCAGACTTGAGGATGCCGATCGCCCAAATTCTTCTGGGGCATATTCCAGATGGGCTTCAGCACCGGGGTAGAGGAATGTGCCCGGAGTGACGGAGCGGACGAGGTAATGCAGCGTGTAAACGCCAGGATCAAGTTTGTCGCCAAAGGCAACGACGCGATCGTGGTAAACGGTCTGATAGCCAAGTTGCCAGCTATCGCCCTGTGCCTGGAAATAGGGTGTCGTCGTCTGGAAGCTGTTATCAACCGCCTCAAAACCCGCAGGTAGAGGATCAGTGACCACCACATGATCGACGGGATGATCGGTGATGATTTCCAGCCCAATGTCGTAGACTTGCCCAACGGGTACGGTGAGGGGATCGGGTGCAACCAGTCCCGTTTTGTATAGCACCTTGTCTTCGTTGGCGGGACGAATGGTGCGGGTGACACGCAAACCGTTCAGCTTACCGGGTTGGTTGCCCTGGAGCCGATAGCGGTAGGCAACGAGATAGTGCAGCATGCCCTGACCCGTTTTTTTGAGGATCAGGTCATTGCGATCGCGCGGGAGATCCGCCATCTTCACCGACACATCTGCGCTGGGAGTACGGTAGCCTTCAAACTTCGCGGTACTGAGCGTCTTGCCTGCTAAGGTAGCCGTTGCTTCAAAGCTAGGCGGCGTGGGCTGAAGCTTGCTGTACTCAACCAGTGCGGTGAGCGCTTCTGCGTTGTCGTGGGTGCCTTGCCAGGTGCCGTTCCGCCGCTGTCCTAGCAGTCCTTTCAGGAGGCGATCCAGATCCTCGGACTTAGCTTTTTGGGCAACGAAGAGTCGTAATGCTTGCGCTTGAGCAGAGGTAGAAGAATTCAGCCAGCGCCAGTTGGGAGGCAAATTCACAGTGGCGTTGCGTCCAGTCTGGTAAATCGTTTCCTGGAGTTGGCTCACCATTGTTTTGGCTTCTTGCTGCCACTCAGGGAACTGGGTCAGGTAGCGCGCCAGTTTGATCTGGCTGACCGAATCAAGCTGGCTCCGCTGGCTGTAGAGATCTGAGAGGAAATCGTTGCGCCGATCGCCCAAAGCTGACAGTGCGATTAAGGTCTCCAGCCTCACCTGGTTTTTGCAGAGCGCTTCTTTGCAGAAGTCGTACTGTCCGGGGTCGGCGAGGAGTTTTTTAAGATAAGGGACTAGGGAAGTTTTGAGTTTTGAGTTTTGAGTTTTGAGTTCGGAGTTGGGGAAGGCACGATCGGCGAGGGCGATTGCCTGGGCAGCGTAGGGGGTGACGAAGGGATCGGATGCCTCTTCTCTGGGATAGGAGGCGAAACCGCCATCGGGTTTTTGGAGGGCTTGCAGGCGATCGAGCGCCTGGGTTGCCTGTTTCCCAGGATCGAAGCTGGCGAAGGTTTGCCCGTAGGTTTGGGTGAGGGATTGGAGGTTGGCGGCGATCGCCAGTTGGCTGGCAGCAGGTTCCAGGAAGGGGAGATCGGTCTCGTCCAGTACCTGTTTGGCGGGAGCAGCCAGGGTAGGAATCAAGCTGCTGGCGAGGGAAATGTCCAGTCCGCCTGCATCGGGTGCCACGTTTTTATCCACATTCAGGGGAATGGTTGCCTGATCGGTGGTCGTTCCCGCTTCTACCACCTGTTCCGTCACTTCGAGCGCTTTAATGTCGAGCGGCACTTCAAAGGCATCGGTGGCGCTGCCAAGCTGGGTGGTAAATTTCACCTTCGCATCGCCTGTAGACTGCACCACGACGGGAAACCGATAGGCGCTGGTGCCTGTGGTTGCCTGCGTCTGCTGTTGTCCAGAGGAGTTATCCAGCTTCAGCGGATCGGTAACAGAGCCGTTCACCGACAGATTGCCCGTTTGTCCAGCCGTGTTGGTGACGGATACGCCTACCTGGAAGCGATCGCCCGGACGCGCAAACTGCGGTAACAGTGGATTCGCAATCAGCGGTTTAGTCGTTACAAAAGTCGTATCGCTATTGCCAAAATGCATATTCTCATCGGTAGCAACTGCCATGACGCGCCAGGTGGTGAGGTCGTCAGGCAGCTTAAATTTGACGGTTGCATTGCCGATCGCGTCCGTTTTGACCGAGCCGTTGTAGTACGCCAATGCTTTGAAGTCCGTCCGAACGCGGGTGCTGCCTGCGCCATTGGAGGCACCGCCGCCATAACCCCACCCTTTTTCCAGCGGTGATGCCTGTGGTTGCAGCACCACATCGGGTCGGTTGTCGCTCAGGCGGATGGAAATGGGCTGTTCGGCGTAGACCGTCTTCACCAGGTCAGGCGGACGATAACCGCTAAGTTGTAGCACCGCTTCGTTCACCACCATCAGCGTCACCTGTCCCTTTGCTGCCTGCCCCTGACTGGTGAGCCGAAGCTGCACGATTTGTTCGTCACCAGGCTGGAGGGTCGGTTTTACTGTCGTTTCGACGTTGAGATACTGGGGATTCAGGTCTGTTTCAAAGGGGACAAAGCCAATGCGGACGAGCTTATCTAAACTGCCTGGTTCTAGCTGCTCCAGCGGTTTGCCCTGACGCACCAACACCGCTTCCACTGCCGCATTGGGCAACATCTCAGGCGTAACCTGGAACTGCACACTGGGCGCACTGCCCTGCACTTTGGTCAGGGTTTTGTAAAGGGTGTTGTGGCGCACCACAGCAAAGTATAGTTCACCCGCTGGGTAGGGTGATTGAATGAGCGCAGTTGCCGTTTCGCCTACCTGATAATGCTTTTTGTCGAGCTTGATTTCTAGACGATTGTTGCGGTAACGGCTGCCCCAACTCGCGGACGCATCACCCGTTGCCCAAAGCTGAACATCAGTAGCGCTGACTTGATTATTGTCTGCAAAGGTCGCTCGAAGGCGATACGATCCCGAAGTCGTCGGTTTTAAATTAGCGCTCTGGGGACTGGCATCTGACTGGACATCAGCCGTAGCAACGGTTTTGTATTCCACCTGATCTTGCTGGGTGCGGCTACCTTCCACCAGCTTCGACACGCGGCTGTAGGTCATCTGCTGGAGTTCCAGATGCACTTTTTGATTCAAGACCGGGGTGCCTGTGGGGTCAGTAACGATGACTTTTACAGGAAAGTCCTGCCCTGCGGTGGCTACAAAGTCGCTTTGCAACCCGATGAGCTTATCGGTGGGTAGCGCCAGAAAGGTTTTGGAGTCGGCAACGGAGAGATTCGATACGTCTGAGACCTGGGCATCGACGCGGTAAGTCATGGGATACGGCAGATCCTTGTCAATCGCCACCGCCTGACTACTATCCCCAGTCTTGCTCAACACCTGATTGGTTTGCAGCACATCCGTTGTCACCGTAGGTGCTTCTTCGGGCCAGAACCACTGTTGCCCAAACGCAAAACCATCCCAGCCTTTGGGTGCAAAGTCTGCTGCTTGCTTTCGAGTCACGTAATACTCGACTTTGCCACCTTCTACCGGGGAGCCAAAGAGATAGTTGCTTTGGGTTTTGGCAGTAATGGTTGTGCCGACGGGGGCGATCGAGGAGAAGTTTTGAGTTTCGAGTGTTGAGTTTTGAGTTGATGAGTCTTTGATATCAGCGGGTTTGCTGCCTTCTAAGGTCAACGAGACTCTAAAGTTGGGTGGTTTAAATTCGGCAACGCGGAATTCGCCTGCGATTTCAACCTCGTTCGCGTTCTTGGCGAGAATGGCGTAGTAGCCGAGGGGCTGGTTCTTGCCGATCGCCCATTCTTTAGAAAACGTGCCGAACTCGTTAGTGGTCTGGCTGCCCAGGCTGGTTTCCTGACCGTTGGAGTCGCGCAGGGTGAGGGTATAACGGGCATTTTTGTCCTGCTTTAACGTACCGTTTTGCAGGTAATAGGCGGCTCCAGTAAACCACGCAGTCTCACCGGGTTGGTAGAGCTTGCGATCGGAGAAAATAATACCCCGCGAATCCGGCTTACTACTTTGCCAACCTGCATCAACACCATACTCATAGGCTCCGCTGTACTCTAATGTGCGCGTAAACGCCCAGTCCTTACCTTCTTGCGCCACGATGAGCAGCTTCGGTGCATCGGCGAAGCGTCCGCCGCCCATACAGGTCTGCAAGGCTTTACTGTCGAGCAACAGCGTTCCGGTTTTGTCGGTTTTACCTGTGGCACAAGCGCTAGGAGCCGACTGCTCTTTTGAGTCCAGCTTCGATGGGTAGATTTGCACAGCGGCATTGGCAACTGCGGCACCGTCTGACAGGTGGCTGACTCGCACCATGCCAGATTCGGGGAACCATTGGGCAAACACGCCCAGATTGGTCAACTGCACGATGCCGTAGGTAGCCGGTTCGCGCCACTGCTTCTGCTTACCGTCCTGGTACTGATGGGTGCGCGCCTGAATGCCATACGCCAGCATCCCCGTCGCACCGCCCAACTGTTTTTGTAGCGGTACGGTAGTGTCGATCGCCTGATTCTTTTGCCCCTTCACGGCTGTACTTTTCCACGCCGAGGGTTTGGGCAGCAATCCTTTGCCGTTCTCGTTGGGCATGGCGGATTCGGCGTAAACCAGATCGGTAGGCTGAACAACGGCAAAGGCTGCGTTGTAACGGCCAAGATTGACCGTCGAAAGGTTGAGTTGAAGTTTTTTACCGGTTGGGAAGATATTTAACCCAGAGGGTGCCCAGAGGTCGGTTGCTACGTCGCCTGTTTCATAGTCGATCGTCGTCGGTTTACCGAGCGTCTGTCCATACTTGTCCTTGAGATCGGCACCCAGCTTTACCGTGTACTTCTTGGCTGGTTCGAGTGCCCACGGGTTAATGGCGACAACGCGATCGCCCTCGTACACTCGCACCAAGGGCACATCTTTCTTTGGTGCTGGCTCCACGGTAATGTTGGCGATCGCCGACTCTGCATCCACTTCGTTATTGAACTCTAGCTGAGCGCTACCGTTGACAAAGCGTCCCATAGCGCCGCCTGCATCCGGTTGCCCATAGTAGCTAAGTTTCTGAAATACAAGCGGTGAGTAGGTTTCAACCTGGCTGGCAAAGACACTTTCGTTCGCCAGATTGCCCTTTGCAGACGCTAATCCTGGCGTGATTTCCAAACGATAGCGAGTGGCTTTGGCGAGAGGCTGCTGGGGTTCGAGCGTATAGAACCAATCCCGGACAGAAGGATCAAACTGTTCGGCAGGCGCTTTCTCTTCAGGATATTGGTCGCGTGCTTTCTCCTCACTCTTTTCCAACGCCACATTCAAGCCCACACCGTTCTTGTCATTGCCGGATGCAAGCTGTACATGCTCTTTCAGCGAGGTTAAATCTAGCTCCACATTCGATGTGAATTTGAGCACAGGCTTGACATCCAGCGGCTCGACTGCTTCGCCTTGCGCTGTTCCGGCAGCAGGCGTACCGGGCAAAGCAGTGAGCTTGATCGGTTCGGTATTGAATGTCCAGGCAAAATCTTGCTCCAGACGATGCTGCCTCAGATCTGCTAAGCCTGCTTTGAGCGTCACCTTGATGCGGGTAGCTTTGGGAATGGCGCGATCGCCCTGAAAGCCCACCATACGCGGCGTGAGAAAGCGCCACTGACCAGGCAGCGGCGGTACCACTTCAAACTTCTTCAGGAGGTCTTGTGGCTCTTTGCTTTCCAGGCTTTCCACCGGAAGCAGCGGCTCCTTGAAGCGAATGCGAATTTGTGCCGTGGTTGTAGCTTCACCCGTTGGGCTAATCTGCTCGATCCAAGCTGGTAGCTTGGGGGGTGCCAGAGCAGCTACAGAGGGTTGGGGGTTCGCTGTAGGGGTAATGTTAGCAAAGCTACAACCCTTAATAGCAAGGGCAACACATAATGCTAGCAAAACAAACCACGGCTTGATGCTACTGCTATTTCTCATCGTCATTCTCCCCACTCCCAGTTGATCGCCACTCATAAATGGCTTAGCTACCACACCATTCCTACCCGCAAGGATGGAGCATTTCCTGGTGACAGTATAAATCTTTACTCGCGAGCCTCATAAGAACAGTGACAGGCATGAGAACCGTAGCAGGCGGATAGCGATCAACCCTTCACAGAACGGATACAAAAGTTCGCGCTCCTGAAGACGGTCATGCTCAATCTGGCTCTAGGAGGAGGCTTGTAAGGGGCTTATCCTTTATGTTAAACAGGTGAGGCTTGGATAGGTAAGGTGTCATTTGTTTTAGGAGACCCTTAAACCATGTTTCGTACCGCTCTTTCTCTGCTATGTGCTGTTGCTGTTCTCGCTCCAGCAGCAGCTTTTGCTAACGACCGAGACTATCGCGGCTTCAGTCGCCCCAATGACAATCGCTATCGTTATCCTGAACGAGTACGCACGATCGAGTTTTACAACCGAAACCGTGCGTTCGATCGTCGAGATGAGCGTAAATGGGAACGGCGTGATGCAGAACGGGCACGCCAGTGGCGTGACCGCCGTGATTATAACCGCGATCGCCGTGATGATCGTTTTCGCCGTGACTACGACCGCGATCGCTACGACCGACCCGGAATCATCATCATTCCACGGATCTCTTTTTAGAGCGAGCCGTTCTGATCGAGGCGCAGCTTGATAATCAGTGCGGTTGCCCTCAGGGTTTCGTCGTTGCTCTTGCCGATCACCAGGGAAAAGTTTGTTTGCTTTCGCTGTCTAATGATCATTCACCTTGGGAGGTTATGCCATGCTGAGTCTTGTTTTGCCCATCCTGGCGTTGGCGATCGCCCTCACACCGATCGTTGTGTCTGCCAGAATTGCCTACGAACGTGAGTTGGCAGAGCAAACGTATGACCTCACTTCTGGTGAAAGTCGGGTCAGTAAAACTGTTGGGGCGCGTCAGTCGAGCGGCTCAGTAGATACGACTATTTGATGTCTACTTGGGGGTTGCCAGCGGGGGGCAAGTTTTATAGGCAGGCGATGTTTTATCAAAATTGCACTTGTAAATAGTTTCTTCCTGCCAGCTCAAGGGAATTTCAAGCAGGTCGCGTGTGCCAGTGAGTCCCTGCCCAACAAACAGCAGTAGCGCTACGCAGTTTAGCACCACATGTACAGTACGCCAGCGGTTAGCCCGATCCTGATAGATGTCGCGGACGATCGCCAGCGAAAACACCATCAGCAAGGCTGCGACCAGCCCAATGTAAAAGTGGGAAATGTACCACGCATTATCTAGACGATAAACCCCATCCTGAAACCCAAGCACTACAATCCCAATGCCAGTGAGCGTGGCAAAAACGCCCCGCCAGAGCTTGTCTTGGGCGCGATACAACAAGACGAGAGAAGCAATGGTTGCGGCATAAAGCAGCCCAATAAACACGACCTGGAATGGCTCTTTACTCAACAGCTCCTTGGTCTGAATGTTGTCAACGATCGAGCGTGTGATACCAAGAAAGTAAACAGCTACGACTGAACCCGTCAGCCAGCGACCTAATTGAACGTGCTCTTGACCAACGGCAGGCGGTATCTTGCTTTTGTTTCCGGCTTTTACCTCCAAGCGTCGCTGGCGTGTTTGCCACGCCATTCTCACGACCATGCCAATGAGAGGGAACACAAAAATGACCGCGATCACCGGATGAAGCAACAGCACAATGTCTTTAGTATTGAGATCCATATCGCTTTCTTGGAGTGTGCATGAGCAGTTTGAGACACTCAAACTGCTAGTAGACTATCAGGTCAAGCTGAGAGCTTGCTGAATTGAGTCAAACTCCTCAAAATCAACCCATCTCAAGCAAAGTAAGGGCATAAAAAAGTTGATACGGTGAACAAATGTATGCCAGTGCTCACTGCATCAACCTTCCTATGCCTACTCACGGTCTTGCCCCGCTCTTAATGTGGCAAGTTACACCTTCAGCACCCAGGCACTGCGGGTATCAGCACTAACAAATGATGCTGGTACAACCGCAAGGTCAACGCCCAAGGCTTTGAATGCAGAGCGAATCAAGGTTGCATGAGATGCCTCAGTGGCACCAATGCTGGCACCGGCTGTCACCAGTGCAGGCGTTTTGAGTTTGGCAATTTCACGACCGTAGGCGATCGCAGCATCGGTTTCCAGCGCTAGCGCCAGCTTGGCAATGTTGACATCAGAGTCAAGTGCGCCTTCACCTGCCTTTAGATAAGCCGATACGTCATACTGCTTTTGCGCCGCAGTGGGAATCCCGCCCAGTTGTGTAATGACCGCTGCCAGCGTATCACGGTGTTTTTTGTGGTCTGCCTGGTTTGCCAGCGCGATCGCCAGCACGGCTTTACCAACAGTCGTACTGGTCAGCTTACCCGCAGCAAAGCCATACGCCCAGATTGCCTGATGTTCGTAAAACAAAGCGCCATTGAGCACCTTTGCATCATTCATGGCAACGTTAGGCATGGCGGCAGTCGGCATGGCAGCATCCACACGCTTAACGATCGCGGGGATGCCGATTGCACCCGCAGCGCCTACAAATGCACCTGTTTTTAGCATGTCACGGCGCGACCAGCGCTTGGTACAACGGGCAGTAGCATCGGGCAGCAGCTTTCTTTCCTGATCCATGACGGTGTGTTCTCCTAAAGAGGTGTATGACTCGGCTTCTATGCCACTAGCGCATGTGCATCCGGTGGTGGCAATCATGCAGATGACCACAAGCAAGCATCATGAAGTCACGCGATCGCCCTGAAACTCAGTGGTTATCGCTTGGCTGCAATGAATACCATTCGTTCTTCTCACTTAAAAGCAGGCTCCTGCTCCACCTGCTCTAGAACAAGCAGACTAAGCAGTGAGAAACGAATCTACAAAGTGATACGCAATCCTTCTAGCTTTGGATTTTTATACGGCGTACCAAACCTGCTTAGAAGCAGGCATTAAGCAGGTTTAAGCAGCCTCTTCAACAGGCAATCTGAATCAGCAAGTAGCTCTGCGACTCTGACAGTGAAGGGCATTTGCAGCAACACGCCGAAAGGTCTAAGAGTAGAAATGGTTATGCTTAAGGCGACTTCTACAATATCCGCCTAGCGAATTCTGACAAAGCCAGCTTTGGCGATCAAATCTTGCCCTTGCGGTGAGAGCAGAAAGTTTGCATAGGCTTCACCAGCCTGCTGCTCGGCAGCGCCATTCTGCTTCACAATCACAAAGAGATTGCGAGTCAACGGATACTGTCCACTTTGAAAGGCGCTGGTGTTGATCTTATTGCGCTGAGC
>JACMKO010000079.1 GCA_014380065.1 Leptolyngbya sp. ES-bin-22
CAAAATGATCGCATCAGAGGGCTTGCCAAAGGGCGTATCGATCGTCACCTCTTCTACATCCTTCAGCGCCTCCATTTTGTAGAGTCCGCTGCCGCCAATAATGCCGATCGCTGCCTGAGACATGGTGGATTCCTTACGTGGGTCGTAGTTATTCTACCTGTTGAGGGAAGGCGGGAGACTGAAGTCTAAAGGATAAAGTATGAAGGATAAAGGCTAAGATTTTTATCCTTCATACTTTATCCTTTCTATTTTCGCCTTTTGAACCAACCGTTTGATCTTGATGTTGTGATGCCGTTGCTGCGGGAAGCGGTGCGTCCTTTTCCCAAAGCGGCGATGTTTGCGCTGGCAGAACTGGGCTACACGTCACCGTTTGAGCAACTCATTGCCTGCATCATCTCGATTCGCACGCGGGATGAAACGTCGCTTCCGGCTGCTATCAAGCTGTTCGATCGCGCCCGCACTCCGTCCACAATGGTGCGGTTAACGCCTGAAGCGATTGAAGACCTGATTCGTGACTCTACGTTCCACGAAACGAAGGCACCACAGATTTGGGCGATCGCCCGTCAAATTATCGACACCTACGGCGGCGAACTTCCGTGCGACTTTGACACGCTTGTCTCGTTTGCAGGCGTGGGTCCCAAATGCGCGAATCTCACGCTGGGTATTGCCTGTAAGCAGCCCAGCATTAGCGTGGATATCCACGTCCATCGCGTGACCAACCGCTGGGGTTATGTGCAAACGCGTACACCCGAAAAAACGCTGAAAGCGCTGGAAGCAAAGTTACCCCAGCGCTACTGGATTGAAATTAACGAACAGTTAGTGCCCTTTGGTAAACACATTTGCACTGGAGACTTGCCCCGCTGTTCGACCTGTCCACTCTTTGGGATGTGCCAGCAAGTGGGTGTGCGGGAACATCGGTAGGGACTGGGGAGTGGGGGGAGATTCGCTTTGGGCACCAGTAACAGTACAGAAAGACTACAATCCAGGCAGACTGTCATCATTGCAACGTCATGATTTCTGATTCTCAAGCGCTTCCCATGCTGAGCGCGAAACAAGAGCGGCAGAGTGGCAGACAGTATTACGTGAATGATCGCGGCGATCGCTTGCCCAGTGTTAGCACGATTCTCAACGCGACGCGATCGCAGCAGCAGCGGGATGCGCTTGCAAATTGGAAAGAGCGAGTGGGTGTTGAAGAAGCGGCTCGGATCAGTAGTAACGCGAGTCGGCGTGGCACAGGCACCCATAAACACGTGCAGCGCTATTTGCAAGGTGAGGCTATCATTTGCCCTGATGGGATCAAACCCTACTGGGACAGTATAAAACCCGTTATTCGATCGATCGATGCAGTACGACTGATTGAAGGCACCGTCTTTCATCACGATCTCGGCTATGCCGGAAAGGTTGATTGCGTCGCCAGCTACGATGGCATTGCGTGCCTCTGCGAATGGAAAACCGCCGATCGCCCCAAACATTTCTTAGAGCATCTGAACGATTATCCCTTACAGGTGGTTGCCTACTGGGGAGCCGTTCACCAGACCTATCAAGACTACGGCTTGGACTTGAATCATGCGCTGCTGGCGATCGCCATTCCCAATCTACCCGCCGAAGTCTTCTGGTTTGACCTGGAAACAATCAACCACTACTGGCAGCAGTGGGAAGAACGAGTCGCTACCTTCTGGCGACGACAAGGAGGGCGGTGAAGAAAGGATGAAGGATAAAGGATGAAGGATAAACGTGAATCCTTTAACGATTTCCCCTATTCCCCACTCCCTACTCCCCATTCCCCCATGTCCTCCTACGAAGCTATTTACGCGATCGTCCAACAAATCCCTTATGGGCAAGTAGCGACCTATGGGCAGATAGCAGATTTAGCCAATTTGCCGGGACGGGCACGATTGGTCGGCTATGCACTGTTTCGTGTCGCACCAGAGGCAGAGATTCCCTGGCATCGGGTCATTAACGCGAAGGGTGAGATCTCTGAATCGCCTGTGCGGTATGGCAGTGACCACTTACAGCGATCGCTCCTCGAAGCTGAAGGCATCCAGTTCAACGCCGCAGGACGCATCAACTTACGCACCTACCGCTGGAATAGCTTTGATGTTGCGGATGAAGAGCGGACTTAACCTACGCCTGTTGTCAAACAACTAGCAACGTAGGCAGTAGTCGTTAACTGAACGGCTATCACTCTCACTCCTCTCCCCTCACTCCTCACGTTTCTCCCCAAACAGCCCATCTAAATACTCTGTTGTCAGCCTGTTGCTCCAGCCCAAAAGGTGCTTCAGTGTGTAAGTGCAGGTGAAGGCGAAGGTTACGCGGTTTGTCCAAGACCAGGCTTGCCAGTGGAGAACACCCGTCATCCGGTGCAAAGTGCCGATGAGGCTGCTGCGATCGCGGTTGTAAGTTGGTGTTCCCTTCGTTGTTTGCAACAAGGTGCGGCAAAGGTGCAGCGGCGATGTTTCGGGATATGCCCAAATACCGAAACCCCAAAATTTTGTCATGTGGTTAACTTCATCTTGCGTCAGTTCTTCCAGGACGCTTCGTAAGGCTCCTGTTGTGTGCGCCATTAGCCAAAGGTAAAGACAGGTGGCACCGTATTCTGTCGCTACCCGATGCAGCCCGTGGCGATAGAGATCCAGACGGGGATTGTCTGATGGTTGATACGATCGCGCTTCATGGGGAGTCGGTGTCGGTTTTTCGCCCGCTAGCTGAGTATAGATTTTGAGCAAGGCTGGGGTATGCTGGCGCTCCTCCTTTTCCCATAAGCCCGGTTCCAGCAGTGTGCCGTCCGCAGCGATCGTGCCACCTACAAAACGAGCAAGCTGGGGATGAAGCGTTTCTAAATACTGCCGACTGGTCTGCGTGTATTGTCGGATGGGTGCTTCGGTGTCGATCGCCCCAACGAGAATTGCAAGAAACACATCGGGATCAATGCCCACAATTTGCTGACGCTCGATCGCGTGCCAATCAATTGGTTGCCAGGGACGTGGCTGCGGGTTGGTGAATTGCAGCGGTAGATCTTGTAAACGATCGAGGAGATGGTCATTGGAAAGATACTGGTCAATCAGCAGACGAAGGTGACGCTGAAGTTGAAAATAAGTTGGATGAGAGTCAGTTGAATGCAAACCGGGTTGGTTCCCAACGGTTCCGCATCCCTTAAGCTGCAAAGCATCAGTCATATTTTTCTCACCTACGTCAAACGATCATGCGGTTTGGCTATGGCTTGCCTTCGGATGGACACACGTAGATGCAGCGTTTGATCTAAGATCAACGTGGTCTATCAAGATTCCGCAATGAACGCTCTGGTTTTGCGTAGTTTGTTGAGTTTGCTGGTTGGCATTGCCACAACAACAGCAGTGCGCGCTCAAACAGCACCCAACAATACTGGCAGCTTGCTCAATTACCCGTCTGGTACACGGATTTACCAGGGCGGCGCGATCGTCGCTCCGACTGGCACTGTTGTTTTTCCTAGCGTCACCGTTCCAGGATCAAATGGCTCAAGCACCTATTACTATCCGGATGGTAGTCGTATCACCACGACCAGCAAAACAGTTAGTCCTGCTGGCACGTTTCTGACTCCCAATAGTCCCAACGGTGGGCTGAGAAGCCCAACTGTGAGATCAACCCAGCCTCTTTCTGCACCTGGAAATCTTCACAAAGGCATGAACCAGCAGTAGCGAAGGTCAAGCATTCACGATCGCGACAAAATTTGCCCTACATTCTTTCCAGCACTGGAATACCTAGTAGAGAAAGCCCTAACTTGAGCGATCGCGCCGTCAAATCAGCCAAAATCAGCCGTGAGGTTCGCAACGGCTCGTCGGCATCCAAAATGGGACATTGCTCATAAAACCGATTGAACTTTTGACTGAGTTCAAACAAGTACTGACAAAGGCGATTGGGCAATAAATCCTGGTCAATCTGCGCCAAAACCTCATCCAGGTGCAGCACATGCTTTGCCAGAGTTAGCTCAGTTTCGTCTTGCAGTACGATCGTGGCATCAGCACCCAACTGTTTAAAATCAATCTGACCTTTGCGGCTAATGCCCTGAACGCGGACGTAAGCATACAGCATGTACGGAGCCGTGTTGCCTTGCAGCGAAAGCATCTTCTCGTAGCTAAAAATATAGTTACTGGTACGGTTCTGGCTCAGGTCGGCATACTTAATGGCGCTAATGCCTGTTACTTGTGACGTGTGGGCAATAAATTCGTCCGTTTCTTGCCGCTCTTCTTCCTTTAATCGGGTTTCGAGATCGGCACGGGCATGGGCGATCGCCTCATCCAATAAATCCTGGAGCCTTACCGCTTCGCCCGATCGAGTCTTTAGCTTTTTGTTGTCTTCCCCCAAGACCAGCCCAAACGACGCGTGGATAAACTCCACCGCATCTGTCACCCAACCTGCTCGTCGTCCAACCTGAAAAATTTGAATAAAGTGATTAGTTTGCTCCATCCCGACTGGATAGATCACCCGCTGTACTTTGTCCTCCTTCACTCGATAGCGAATGGCTGCCAGGTCTGTTGTCGCATAGTTGTAGCCACCATCCGACTTTCGCACAATTAGCGGCAGCGGCTTGCCATCTTTGTTTGTAAAGCCGTCTAGAAAGACGCACTGTGCGCCGTCATCCTCTACCAATAGTCCCGTCGCCCTTAAGTCTTCCACAACGCTCTCTAATAAAGGGTTGTAGAACGATTCTCCCCGTTCAAGCACGTGTGCAACGCCCATCAGATCATAGATGACGCGGTAGGAACGGCTGGATAATTCACACACAATTTTCCAGGCACGCAGCGTTTCGGCATCGCCTGCCTGAAGCTGCACTACAGACAATCGTGCCGCTTCACGAAAGGCTTCATCGGCATCAAACCGCTGTTTTGCCTGCCGATAAAACGTGGACAGGTCACCCAAACCCAGCGATTTACCTGCTGTTAACGTTTCTGGATAGGCTGCCCGCAGGTGAGCAATCAACATACCAAACGGTGTGCCCCAATCGCCGATATGACTAATGCGTGAGACATCATGCCCGATAAATTCTAGAATCCGAGCAATGCAGTCTCCAATAATGGCAGGACGCAAATGCCCCACGTGCATTTCTTTCGCAATATTAGGACTGGGATAATCCACAATCACGCGCTGCGGCTGAGCGATCGGTGCCACTCCCAAACGTAGATCAGACTGAATAGCCTTGATCTGCGCTGCTAAATAGCTGGTTTTGAGCGTCAGGTTGATAAAGCCGGGACCTGCGATCGTTGGTAGTTCACACAGATCCGCCACATCGAGGTGCTGCACGAGTTGTTCCGCGATCGCCCGTGGCGCTTTACCCAACGGTTTCGCCAGCGACAGCGAGACATTCGCCTGATAATCGCCAAACTTGGGATTGCTGGCAGGCACGAGAATCGGATCAACCGATCCATACTCAGCGCCAAAGGCAGCGGTTAATGCCTGCTCAAAGCGTCTTTTCAGTTGAGCGATCGTAAAATTCATAGCAAAAGAGTAGTCTGGGCATCAAACATGGCAGTATTCATCAGCGTACTCTGCTTGTACGCACGATCGCAGCGTTCACAACACTTTCCGCTGAGAAATTGTCTCTCTCACTACACGGTCATGGGCTGGCAGGAGAGCCACTAACGCGAGCGCTCCCAAAAATAATCATTCACGTTCATCCGCAACAAAACTGGGGAATGTTAAAGCGTCGGTTGTTAGTTACTCCTGTCTGAAGCCAAGTCTGGTTGCAAGCGGCAAGCAATTAAACTTTAAATCTTTGCTAACGATTAAAAGTCACTTCCTGATACTTTATAAAAGACGTGTGCAACCCGATTGTGGTTCTTAAAGGATTATTTACACTCAAGGCACGCTTCAAATTAATGACGATCGCTTTATTTAAATAGTTAAGTGGTCAAGCGCAACAACTGCATGGGTCTACCAAAGGTTTATTATCATGCCCAAAGTAAATGTCAAAGCTGCTACCTTTCTCAAAAAGCGAGTTCTAGGTGCAAACGATCTAGCTGATTCCGAGAAGATTTTTGTGCCCAAAGGCAGTAGTTTTTTTGTGACTGAGTTTGCGCCCGATCGCAATCAGCACCTTTTTCTCAAGCTGGCATCGCCCATGACAGCGAAAGATGGTGTTAATAAACTACAGGCAGTCTATGCTTACGATCCACATATTCAGGTCGAAGGCGAAGAGGCAACTCAAATCATCCAGCTAAACGTTGCCTATGCCAGTCAATTAGGCAACGAAGAAATCGTCAGAGCTGGGCAAGTCTGGTACGACTGGCGGCAATGTAACACTACCAGCAATACGATGCTGGCAAACTATTTACTCAAAGGAGAGCTGACCAATAAAGCAAAAGAAAAAGGACTCCTGGAACCAGAATCCATCTATATGCGCATTGTGGCAAAATACGGCGATACAACTGATCACGATGCTCAAACTAAGGCGCTGAGTGAGTTGGGTATTGACTCTTACTTCAGCTACACCATCTCCTCAAAAGATGTACTGTTGTCCCTTAGAGCAGGCATTCCAGTAATTGCTGGCTTTGCCTACAAGTACGATGGGCACATCTGCATCCTTGTCGGGCATGATCCTATCAAGAAGACTTGGCTTGTGCACGACCCCTACGGTACTCGTCACGGCGCAAGCGATAACTACGATATTGGCATCGGCGGCGCGTTCGATCCCTACACTTACGACACCATGCAGCGTATCTTCTGGGATCAAGGCGGCGAATCTGGCTGGGGAAGAATCGTCACCAGCATTAAAGGCAAACCTACAGGATTGCCAACTGGGCTATGAGTCACATCACTCAGACAGTGTTCGTGAGTCTCATACTGAGGTCTAACCACGTCGATCGCGTCACTGGGGCACTGCTCGAAATATAATCCACACCAGTCTCCGCAACCGAGCGAATCGTTTCCAGCGTGATGTTGCCAGACGCTTCAATCTTGATGCGATCATTTGTCCCCCGAATCAGTGCCACCGCTTGCTTCATGATCACCAACGACATATTGTCCAGCATGATGATGTCTGCTTGATGTTGCAATGCTTCTCTCACCTGCTCTAGGCTCTCCGTCTCTACCTCGATCGTCAATGGATACGGCATTGCTGCTCGAATACCCGCGATCGCCCGTCCAATGCCACCCGCCGCTGCAATGTGATTGTCCTTAATCATCACACCATCATCCAATCCCATCCGGTGGTTCACCGCTCCTCCCACATGCGTTGCATACTTCTCCAGTGCACGTAGTCCTGGAGTCGTCTTACGCGTGTCCACCAATTTTGCCTGTAAATCTGCTATCTGCTCTACATACTTGTGCGTCAAGGTCGCAATGCCGCTCAATCGCATCGTTAAATTTAGAGCCACCCGCTCACCTGTTAAGAGTGCGTCTAGCGGTCCCTCAAGTAGAGCAGTCAACTGTCCTTGCTCTACTGCCTCCCCGTCAGCGACCTTTGCATGAAAGCCGACTTTCTCATTTAAGAGTTTAAAGACCCTTGCTGCGATCGCCTGCCCAGCAATCACACCACTTTCCTTGGCAACCCATTTCGCTTTTCCAGCCAGTGCCTGACTTTGAAAGAGAGGAGCTGTAGTGCGATCGCCCCGTCCAATATCCTCCAATAACCAACCCCGCAATATCGGATCTAAAGCGATCCACGGTGGCAACATTGCTTCAACACCCACAGTTCCTCTCCCACCTGTTCTCTCTTTCAGTAGAGTTAGCTTAGCTCTGATCCTCGCCATACTGCCTACAGAGGACACTTTCAGGGAGCACGAAACTTTCTTCACCAATTCTATTGACACCCTCTTGTGTTTGCCGCTATATTGGCTAAGCGGTCGAGAGGAAGTGAAGCGCAAGCGGAACGGACTCCGAGTCGTCCGAACCTAGAGAATCGAATAGTTTGAAAGCCAGAATAGCACTTAATACTTGTGAAAGAAAGTGTTTTCTAGGAATTTATTCTTAGAAAAGAGGATATGAAGAGCAAGGGTTTTAGTTTCGGCTAAGATTTTTGTTTAAGACAGAGAGCTTAAGGGTTCTTCTTGTTTATACAACATGGAGAGTTTGATCCTGGCTCAGGATGAACGCTGGCGGTCTGCTTAACACATGCAAGTCGAACGGAACTCTTCGGAGTTTAGTGGCGGACGGGTGAGTAACGCGTGAGAATCTGCCTTCAGGTTGGGGACAACAGTTGGAAACGACTGCTAATACCCAATGTGCCGAGAGGTGAAAGCTTTAGTGCCTGAAGATGAGCTCGCGTCTGATTAGCTAGTTGGAAGTGTAATGGACTCCCAAGGCGACGATCAGTAGCTGGTCTGAGAGGACGATCAGCCACACTGGGACTGAGACACGGCCCAGACTCCTACGGGAGGCAGCAGTGGGGAATCTTGCGCAATGCACGACAGTGTGACGCAGCAACGCCGCGTGGGGGAAGAAGGCTTTCGGGTCGTAAACCCCTTTCAGGAGGGACGAAGCTCCGGTAGCGAATAGCTGTCCGGAGTGACGGTACCTCCACAAGAAGCCCCGGCTAACTACGTGCCAGCAGCC
>JACMKO010000080.1 GCA_014380065.1 Leptolyngbya sp. ES-bin-22
GTCGATGTTGGGATGCGCTCAAAGCCCTTCCCACGGCGACTACTGGCTTGCGTATTGGAGTTTTTCGCACTATGACCTTCTCCCAGGATACCCCGCAAGATCGGGTCGTACCAACTGATCTGCGGAACGAGATGTCCCGCTCCTACCTGGAATACGCCATGAGCGTGATTGTGGGGCGGGCGCTTCCCGATGCGCGGGATGGGTTGAAACCCGTGCATCGTCGCATCCTCTATGCCATGCACGAACTGGGTTTGTCGCCCGATCGCCCCTTCCGTAAATGCGCGCGCGTCGTGGGGGATGTCATTGGTAAATACCATCCTCACGGCGATACAGCGGTTTACGATGCCTTGGTGCGGATGGCGCAAGATTTTTCCATGCGATCGCCCCTCATCAATGGGCACGGCAACTTCGGCTCGGTAGACAACGATCCGCCTGCCGCGATGCGATATACCGAATGTCGCCTCCAGTCACTCACCACCGATGCGCTGCTGCAAGACATCGAAGCGGAAACCGTTGACTTTGGCGCAAACTACGACGGGTCGCAGCAAGAGCCGCTGGTGATGCCCGCCCGCATTCCCCAACTCCTGCTCAACGGCTCGTCGGGTATCGCGGTGGGGATGGCGACCAATATTCCGCCGCACAACCTGGGTGAGCTGATTGATGGACTCACGGCGCTGATTCACAATCCCGACTTGACGGATCTTGAGTTGATGCAATACATTCCCGGTCCCGATTTCCCCACGGGTGCGCAAATTCTTGGCAGAACTGGGATTCGTGAGGCATACACCACCGGGCGCGGCTCCATCATCATGCGGGGCGTGGCGCAAATTGAAACGATCGAGCATCGCGGTCGTCCCGATCGCGAAGCCATCATCATCACGGAACTGCCGTATCAAACCAACAAAGCCGCGCTGATTGAAAAAATCGCCGAAATGGTGAATGAGCAGCGGCTGGAAGGGATCTCGGATATTCGGGATGAGAGCGATCGAGATGGGATGCGGATCGTCATCGAACTCAAGCGCGATGCCTATCCCCGCGTGGTGGTGAACAATCTCTACAAGCAAACCCCGCTCCAGGCAAACTTTGGTGCCAATATGCTGGCGCTGGTTAACCGCGAACCCCAGCTATTGACGCTGAAGCATTTCCTGGAAGTGTTTCTGGACTTCCGCATTGAAGCCATTACGCGCCGCACTCGCTACTACCTGCGCAAAGCCGAAGAGCGCGATCACCTCTTGCAAGGTTTGCTGATTGCGTTGGGTAATCTGGACGGCATCATCAACCTGATTCGCCGCGCTGCCGATGCTCCGACCGCAAAGCAAGAGCTGATCGATAGCTACGGGCTGTCAGAACCGCAGGCAGATGCGATTCTGCAAATGCAGCTTCGCCGTCTGACCGCTCTAGAAGCCGAAAAAATTCAGAAAGAACACGAAGATTTGCAAATCCAGATCGCTGATTTGCGCGACATCCTGGAGCGACGCGAACGCATCCTCGAAATCATCACCACCGAGATCACGGAAATCCGCACCAAGCACGCCACACCACGCCGCACGATCATCGAGCAATCGGAAGACGAACTGGGTGACATCGACCTGATTGCCAACGAGAAAGCCGTCATTCTGCTGACAGAGCAGGGCTACCTCAAGCGGATGCCCGTTAACACGTTTGAATCGCAAAGCCGCGCCACACGAGGTAAAGCGGGTGCCCGGATGAAAGAGGACGACGGGGTAGAGCATTTCCTCACCTGCTGTGATCACGACAGCGTGCTGTTTTTCAGCGATCGTGGGGTCGTCTACGCGCTCAAGGCATACCAGATTCCCATTGGTTCGCGCACGTCACGGGGCACGCCGATCGTGCAAATGCTGCCGATTCCCCGTGAGGAAAAAATCACTGCGTTTATTCCCGTCACGGAGTTCAGCGCCGACGAATATCTGGTGATGCTGACCCGCAATGGCTACATCAAAAAAACCGCGCTCACTGCCTTCAGTAATATTCGCGCCAACGGGCTGATTGCTATCTCCCTGGAAGATGGCGACGAGCTTCGCTGGGTGCGCCGTGCGCGGGTCGATGACAGTATTATCATCGGCTCCAGTATGGGGCGATCGATCCACTTCCGCGCCAACCATGAACAGTTGCGTCCCCTCGGTCGCGCGACGCGGGGCGTGCGATCGATGTCTCTTCGCGAAGGCGATCGCCTGGTAGGGATGGACATTCTGCCTAGCCAGATTGTGGCGGATCTCGTGCAAGTCCTGGAATCGGATGTGGAACCGGACGTTGAAGAACTGAACGTCGAAAACGGAGACTTAGTGGAAACTGGGGAGAACGGGGAAACCGAACAACCATCCGTGGTCAACGGTCAGCTTGGTCCGTGGATTTTGGTGGTGACGATGGGCGGCTATGGTAAGCGCGTACCCGTCTCCCAGTTCCGCTTGCAGAATCGTGCGGGGATGGGGTTAGTTGCCACGAAGTTCCGCAAGAAGGGCGATCGTCTGGCTGCACTGCACATCGTCAACGAAGGCGCAGAACTGATGATGGTCACCAATCGAGGCATCATCATTCGTCAATCGGTTGATGCCATTTCGTCCCAATCCCGCTCAGCGACAGGTGTTCGCGTACAGCGCTTGGATGAGGATGACGCGATCGCTGCTGTTGCTCTCGTCCCCCTGTCTACTGGCGAAGAGGCTGCCATACTTGATGGTGAAGCCGTACTTGATGCTGAAGCCGTACTTGATGGTGAAGCCGTACTTGATGCTGAAGTAAGCGAAGACGCGATCGAGGAATAAGCCAGTTGGGATGATGTGATCTTGCTCATGCATCATCTCAACTTGCAAAAGGCGCAGTTTAACCCAGATCCGTGCGTTAACCTCGAACCCCAAACACTGCCAGAGTTGCCTTCATTATTGCTGAACCCGCTCACCCTCTGGTCAAGCGGCAACGGCAAGCAGATCACGCCATGCAATCAAGTTTGCTCGGCAGTTCGCTCCATCTGAGTCAATAAAGATCTAATCGGCAACACGATCGTTAGCAGCCCTTATCTAGGGCGAACGCACACGTATCTTAACAATCGCAGCAAATAGAATTGAGGGGGCTTAGGCTTCAAAGCAGTCGTGAATTGACGCGAGGTTCCTCATGTCTGAGTCGCTAATCGCCAGCCTGAAAACGCATTTTGGCGATCTGTCCGCTCCGCGTGTTCAACAGAGCCTCGACCATTTGTTGCTCGCTATCGTGCTGCTCACGATCTGTGCGGTGATTTGTGGAGCCGAGCGTTGGGTCGAATTCGAGCCCGATCGGAGCGCTAAACAAGCGTAGTTAGAAACGTTTCTGGAACTGCCGAATGGCCTTCCGACTCACGATACATTCGTTCGAGTCTTCGACCGCTTGCGACCAGAACAAGTGCAACAATGTTTTTTGAACTGGGTGCAAGCGGTGTTTGTCGTCAGTGGGGGTCAACTCATTACCAACAATCGGAATGCCGTGCCCCGAAACCACTTTGACTTCACTCACCATAAAACATACCGATCATTAAGAACATTCAGTATAGAGCAGCTTAGCTCATCGTTTGAGGCTTTGTTGGTCAATACGCTAACAACAGGCTGTTTTTTAATCTGGAAAAATATCCTAGGAATTGTAAATCTGAAAATAGAACCAGTATGTTGGTAATTGCCGAATTTCGCATATACCTTGAATAAGATGTAATGATTACGATGTCATTTTTACGAACAACGAGTGACTTTGTTGCCTCATTTTTTTGAAGCGGATTAACATTAGCCAATTGACTTGTAGTAGAACCATTTGGATTGAGGCGAAGCACTACTACAATGTTTTTTCTGTTGGCTCGATCGCTTTTTAGACCGCCTGCTGCTAGTATTGCTTGATGCAAAGTTGCCTTTGCTGGAAGAACAAAGTTGCCAGGATGAACCACATCTCCCAAAATTGTGATGTTGGTTGCGGATTGATCAGAAGCATCTTGAGGTGCTTGTACGAAGGCTGTATTTCTTACAGTAGGAACAGTAATGGTGTCACCATCTTGCAGCAATAAGTTTTGAGTTAAACCTCCAGATTGCAGGAATTTCCAGAGATCAAAATTAGTGCTCTGGCTAGTATTGTTAGCTTGAAGCCGACTAATCCCGATTTGACGAACATTTGCTTCTGGTGTTATGCCGCCTGCAATCTGAATCGCCCTGTTAATGGTTGGACATTGGTTCATACTTACAAAGCTATTGTCTTGATGACGCTTTCTTAAAGCTGCTTTGTTGCAACTTCCAGGCATGAGGTAGGAACCAGGACGCGACACGGCTCCCATTACCTCGATATGTAGGGGATAACCTAAATCAGGAGGGTCAGATCCTTCTGACTTTTGCGAAGTAGATTGTGACAAAGCAGTGTGTTCTAATCGTTTTCCCCTATCAGAAATAGGTGGCTTTGCTACACTTTGCGCGATCGCAGAAGAGCCTAAAATAATTTCGATAAGAGCGAAGGTGAGTCCTATAGTTGCTTGATGCTTGCCTTTAAACATATTTGGACAATTAGTTATAGGTCAAATTCAGGACTGTATAATTCAGTAAAACTTAGAGCTATATACGCTCACTGTGTTGCATCAGGAGACGAAATACTATCCGCAGCGGCGAGGCTGAGAGTGTAGTCGATCGCACCAGATGCATCCGAGACAACGACAATCTCATAGAAACCAGATTCTGCCAGCTTGCCCGACCAGCTTGTTTTGGCTGAGTCTTCTAGGAGAGCAGCGGCTTTGCTGGTGGGTGGATAAATTGAGAGCCGTGTCGCTTGATTTGCCTGCAATGTAATCTGAATGACTTGATCTTTCGTCAACTGAGCGATGTACGCCTTGCCTTCACCGGGTTTGAGCGTTCCTCTAACCTGCTGGCTGAAGCGCCCTTCGGGAAATTTAATGGCTTCTAACGCCGTGCCAGCCTTGGCTGCGTTGAGTTGCTCAGCGGCGATCGCCTGCCACACTTGCCCGATCGGCTGGTTCAATAGCTTTTGGTTGCGCGGCTGCTTGGGAAACAGGTCAAAGAATTTCACATCAGTCAAATCGTTGAGCGCCCGACTACTCAAGTTGAGTTGATTCACCACTGCCTGTCGTGCCTGCACATCAGCATCGGTATAGCTGCCCAGGCGCGATCGAGCATCAGCGCTCAGCGGTTTAAGTTGGTCTAGCCACTGATTAGCGAGCTGATCCCACTCGGTACGTAAAGCGGTATCGGCTGCATCAGCGGTGAGCTGTCGTCCAACGCGATCGGGATATTTGGCATAGAACGCTGCATTCACCAAACTGGATAAAAAACCAGCCTCAACGCCCAATGCTTCGCGGCGCTTGTTGAGCGACTGCTTGCGGTCTTGTTCTGCTTGCGAAAACTGTGGCAAAGAGGCACTATTACCGTTTCCCGTGCTGGTTGTTTTAGTCGGTTGAGGTTTATTTGGCTGCTTGTTCGGCTGCCAGTCGTGAGCGATCCACCAGGTAAACCAGGCAGTGCCCACAGCGAGAACCAGAAGCGCGATCGCCCCAAGTCCAGAGGCGCGTCTAGGTCGGCGCACAGGTGGATAAACGGTGGCTGCTTGAGTGAAAGCCCCCGCTTGTGCAGGCGAAACCGCCAGAGTCGCTGGGTACAACTCCGACGACGATAGTTGCTTATGAAGCGGCTGACTGTTGAGCGGTTGCTCCTGATCCGCACTGCCACCTAACGCCTGCATAACTTCCTGAGCCGACTGATAGCGCTTGGCTGGATAGGGATCGAGCATTCGGTTCAGGATATTGATCAGTGGCTGACTGAGCTTTACCTGTCGTTGCCACTGGCGGCGATTGCCAACTAATAAATCCTGCGGTTCTTTGCCTGTGAGCAACACCAAGACGGTGGCAGCAAGGGCGTACAAATCGCTGTGGGGGAAGACCTCGCCGCGATCCATCTGCTCAACTGGAGCATAGCCAACTTTGCCCAGTCGAGTGACATTCACAGGGGTGGCGATCGCCTGTCGCAATTGAGAATTCACCTCTGCTGCCGCCTGCTTCACGCCACCAAAATCAATCAAGACAGGCAACCCATCGGCATTTCGCAGCATCAAATTATCGGGCGAAATATCGCGATGAATCACCCCGCAACGATGGATATAATCCAGCACTGGAAGGAGTTGCACTAACAGTTGAGTGACATCTGTTTCGGTAAAGCTGTAGCCCTGGTTTTGGCGCGATCGCAGCAGTGCCTGGTACGTCTCACCTTCCACATAATCCTGCACTAAAAACAGTCGTCCTTTACCCTGCCAGTCTGCCTGAAATAGTTCCCGAAAGCGCGGAATCTGCGGATGTTGCAGCTTGTAGAGGATGCCTGCCTCGCGCTCAAACAATTCCTCAGCCTTCTGAAGCGCTTCTGTACCCTGAACCTGCGGTGCAAATTCTTTTAGCACACAGAACTCGTGAAACCGATTCGTATCCTCTGCCAGGTAGGTGCGCCCAAAGCCACCGTGCCCCAACTCACGCACCACCCGATAGCGCAACCCCAACGTCTGATTTGCCATGCCACCCGCAGGCGATCGCGGTATGGTAGGGAGCATCTCACCGCACAAGCGACAAAAGCGATTGCCTTCAGGATTGTCGTGCCCCTGGCTGCAAAAGAGTGATTTCATCAGGTTCTCAGGAAGGGTTTCAGGTATGGAGGTACAGAGGGACGGAGGGGGGCGATCGCGTGACTGGCTCTACGCAGTCTCCATCATACCCACCGCAAAAGTAGTCATCAGCAATTTAGTGTTGTAGTGAGGAGTTGGAGGATGTTTGAAAGGTTCTCGCTCATTGCGTCACCCGCCCGTTTGAACATCACGGTCTCATTGGGAACGTCCACTCAAGGAACTCAAAGCCTGATCGGGCAAGCCTTGAACCCGTTACCCTTCGGGAAGGCAAAGCCTACAACGGGCTTCGCACCGTTAGCCCGGTTCAATCACGGGTGAGATGGCAACATGGTGACGGGACTTTCTATGCTTTTCAAGCATTCTCTAACATCGGCTCTTCGACTTCTAAGGAACAAGAATTTAATAACCTCGGCGTTTTCCGTAGGGGCGCACGGCTGTGCGCCCCTACCTACGAACAATTTGTCGGTTTTATTTAATCCACGATCCTTAGGACAGCGTTTTTTTCAACCAGTACTGAGTTTGTCCAGGCGGATAAGCATCCCATTGTGCTAAGACACGATAACCCAACTTTTCATAGAACTCTCTTGCCTGAAAGCTATATGTGCTCAATCTGGCAAATAGGCAACCTCGTTCTTGGGCTTCTCGTTCAGCCAGTTCCATGAGGTTTCTTCCATAACCCTTGTAGCGGTACGCTTCATGCACCCACAACAAATCAATTAAAAGCCAATTCCAGCCTGAGGTTGAGCCGATGATGCCGCCCAAAATCGTCTGTTCCTCGTCCAGCAGCAAGATTTCCAGCGGTTTTTTCGTTTGACGTGCGGCTAAGGTAAAAAATGGCTCAACTTCAGAGCAGCTTTCGCTAAATTCATCCAGCTTTGCATTGATGTAAGGTCGGTAGGACTGGTTCTCCGTCTCAAATAACGCGAACCGATAGCGTGACGTATCGGCGCGATCGCTCTCCGCTAACGTCTTACCCATATGCACAGTAGCCTGAAGTGCCGTGTTATACGCGTTAACCTGGAGATCAACGCCCGTGATCGCAGTGCCAACGACTACGGCATAAGCCCCTAAGGTCATTGCATGTCGTGCCATTTGAGGTGATGCAATGCCACCTTCGCAAATAATCGGTACGTCGATTGCGGCGACCATCTGAGCGAGCAGATCAAAACCGGGAGGAGTCTGATGCTTCGTTGCGGCGGTGTAGCCGTAGAGCGTGGTGCCAATCAGATCAGCGCCAGCCCTGGAGGCCACGATCGCGGCCTCCAGGGTGTCTACATCCGCCATCACGGGCTTATTCAGCTCAGTGTGAATGCGGGCAATCAGTGACTCTACCGTTTCGCCATCTGGTCGATCGCGCAGCGTAGCATCGATCGCAATGATATCAGCTCCCGCTTGCGCGATCGCCTGTGCATGGTGCCACTGTGGCGTAATGTAGACTTCAAAACCAGGGATCTGCTGCTTCCACAAACCAATGATAGGAGCCGTTATTTGGCTTCGTACCGCTTTGACATGGGCAGGTGTATCCAGCCTCACGCCAACTGCACCCTGGTTGATAGCAGCCTGCGCCATCGCCGCAATCACCAGCGGAGCATGCATCGGCGAATCAACCGGAGCCTGACACGACACAATTAGCCCTTGCTGGAGGCTTTGAATCAGGTTGACGGCTAGTGACATAAGCAGTGTGGCAATGGTTGGTTGTTAGTGGTTAGGGTCTGATCAGTCCCAACCACTTGTCTTGAATAACCAACGGACTCTACCACTAGCAGCTTAAAACTGTCTATTAGTTCTGCAAAATGCCGTCTTCTAAAGACGAGACTCGATCGGCAACATCCATCAAGCGGGGATCATGCGTCACAATCAGCACGGTGCGATTGCTCTCTTTAGCAAGCTGCCGCAACAGTTCAATGACGGCATGACCACTGTGAGAATCCAGTGCAGCGGTTGGTTCGTCTGCCATCATAATTTGCGGGTTACCTGCCAATGCACGGGCGATCGCAACGCGCTGCTTTTGACCGCCCGACAAATCGCGTGGCAAGTGGTTGATGCGATCGTCCAGCTTGACCTGTGTTAGCAGCTCATGTGCCTGACGACGACGATTAGAGGCACCTCGAACGCCCTTCACTTTCAGTGCTATTTCCACATTTTCAGAAGCCGTCAGCGCGGGAAATAGATTGAAGCCCTGGAAAATGAAGCCAATATTTTGGAGCCGAAAGTGCGCCAGTTGCTCTCGCGACATTTGCGTAATTTCCTGCCCAAGCAAGTTTACACTCCCAGCCGTTGGCGTTAAGATGCCAGCCAGAATTGATAGCAGCGTGGTTTTACCGGAACCGGAGGGTCCCATAAGTAGATGAATATCACCCTGATGAATGGTCAAATCCACTCCGCGCAGGACTTGGTAATCTTGCGAACCAGAGTGGTACACCATTTCAACTCCTTGCGCCACGATCGCTTGCCCCTTCAACCGTTTCACATTAATCGAGGTCGGCGCAGGTCGATCGCGAGTTTGAACAAAAGTGGCAAAGTTAACATGTGAAGCAGTCATTCGTTGAAAGTCTTTAAATAATAGTTTGGGTAGCAATAGTGAGGAGCGAAGCGGAGGGGTAAGAATAATCAACTCTAGAGGATAACGGCAAGGCTAGCTTCACCCAAAAGCACCTGTTTTCCTAAAAGCCGCCTCACTTCATCTGTTATTTACATCACCGCTAGGGCGCGTAAGCAACGAATTTACATAGTCTAACGAACCAACGGGTGCATCGGCATTGTACTTTTCGGCATCTTTTTGGTTAGAAACTACGCTTTGAACACAATGGCAGGATCAACTCTCGTCACTTTCTGAATCGCAAACATTGCTGATCCTACGCACATGGCGACTGTAATGCAAAACACACCAGCAGCCGTCGCGGGGCTAATGAGAATCATGATTCCTTTTGCTGCCATTGTCCATGTCCCCAACCCGATGCAAAGCGCCATGCTAGGCAGATAGCCCAGGACAGCCATCCACAAAGCTTGCTCTGTGATCACGCTGTAAATAATCCAGTCAGACGCGCCCATCGCCTTGAGAGTACCGTACTCTTTGATGTGGTCTGCCACGGACGAGTAAAGAATCTGACTGACGACCACCATGCCAACCACAAAGCCAACCGTTGCACCCAAGCCAAGGATAAAGCCAACACCAGTTCGCTTTTCCCAGTAGTCACGAGTTTGCTGCGCCATCTCAGCTTTGGTTAAAGCACGGATGCCAGGGAGAGCGGATTCTAAGCGCTTGCGGAGGGTTTGCATATCCTGACCGGGCTTTGCCTGTACCAGAACGAAGGTGATTGAGTCTGACAGAGAGAGCTTTCGGGGTAAGGGCGGCGGCTTGGAGGACGATCGCGCTGGAGCGGCATCAATGTTGTTAAGCACCTCCACTTCCCCGTTTTGAATGCGAATATTGGCTGTGGAACTGAGACCAGACGTGGAGAAGGCGTTTGCCGTTTCGAGCGATGTAAAGACAGCGGCACTGGATGCCATAGATTGGGTCTCTTCAACTAACCCAACCAATTTGGCTGGCAGCGACCCAATCGAGCCAGCGTCGCCCACCTGCTTGAGATTGATCGCAGACAGTTGAGCCTTGTCGATCACCATAGTATATGGAGTGTTCAACGCATTCAGTTCGCCTTGAGCCACTTTCCAATTTGCGAATAATTGTCCGTTAGGATCAAACCCATACAGGCGAACGGGCGCAATGCGACGATCGGACGATCGCCAAAGTGCAGCACGAATCATCAGGGCTTCGGCACGCTGTACACCTTCCACGTCCCGCGCCTTAATCAGGTTTGCCAACGGCATGGGCGAGGTGACTTCCAAATGCACCATATCTTCAGAAGCAACCCAAAGATCGGCACTGGAATGGTCAATCAGCAAGCCAGTCGATCGCGTGAAGCCATTCAGAATCCCGATCTGA
>JACMKO010000081.1 GCA_014380065.1 Leptolyngbya sp. ES-bin-22
AGACGAGAAATTTTGGTCGTTAAGGATAACTGTCCCGTTTTCGAGGCTTGAATTGTTGTCAATGAGCAGGCTATACCAACGTAAAATCAAGCTTTTTCCGGCATCGACTGTCCCATTTGCAGTCGCTAGTGGGACAGTTCAACCACTTAAGTGTCTAATCACGCAATCGCCAGAAGCTTTACTCTGTAGAAGTTTCAGCCTTAGCGACCAAAATTTCTCCATTGCTAGACAAAGGCGAGAAGGACTTGGAGGACTATTTTGCAGGTTTTTACACGCTATCCTGTCGCAATCCCACTACCACCTGCTTTAGCTGATCTTGACCTGCCTGTAACCCCAGAGCAGTCCCGCTCCAACCAGCAGCAGCAGCCACTCGGCAGGTTCAGGCACAGCGCTAATATTCGGTTTGGGCTGGGGTAGCTGTGAGTCTTCAACTTTTCGGTCAAAGCGATCGGACTGTTTTTCCGCCCGTTTCAACTCGTCGCGCTGTTGGTTGTCCACCAGCACAATCATGGATGAATAGGGTGTTACAAGACCGTACCGCTGGGCAGTCGCGTGGATCGCATCTAGCTCGGTTGGCTTGTTTGGTTGTACATAGTGGCTAAGATGAGTCGTCCACTGACGTGCAGCTAAAGCCCCAAACACTTCGTTATTGGATGCAGCAGCGTTTTTAGTGAGGAACCAGGCATAGCCATCTACCAGATTCAAAAAGGAAGTGCCCTCGCCGCGTGATGGCTGAGTGGCAAGCCGTTGCATCACCATTTGCATCTGGGTAGTCACACCACCATCGCTGTCCTGTATCGCCTTCAACGTCGCGTCATCATACGCGAATGCCAGTCCACCTAGATGCACAAACCACAGTGGGGCTGGCATTTCCCCTGTGAGCTTGGTGTCGTTGTTGAGTTCATAGCTGCCAGCATCGGTCAACAGCAAAATGGCATCGTATTGACGCTCGCCGCGCAACTGCTGGAACTGCGTCAGCATCTCCTTGGGTTGCACCATGCCGTAGAAAACAGTTTTTGATAGATCGAAACTGCTCTGCTGCAAGTTCTCAAGTCGTTGAGGTTGGGCGGGAGCGATCGCCGAGAGATATAAATCCGCGCTATTTTGCGGCAGAATTTTGTCTTGCAGCCAGCGGAAACTCTCTGTCACCTCCTGTCGATGGAGTTCCATGCTGCGAGACCGATCGAGAATGACTGCAAAGCGCTTACCCGTTGGTAGTTGATAGTCGGTTTGAGCGACGGGTGTTGCCAGCACATGGGCACCCCACGGGAGGGTTATCTCATGCGGATTAGGCGGCGTGTTCTCAGCCGGAAGCGTTGCTGGCAGCCACTGATCGGAGGCAGTAACCGTTTTGCCATTGACTATGCGCTTCGTTGCGCCCGTCCAGAAGACGTTGCGCTGTTCCCGGAGTGTAGGCAACTGCCAACCTGCTGGCTGCTTCAGCACTTTATATTGCAGCCAAAGGTATAGCTTCGGTGGCTCCTGCGAACCAGGGATAACCGACATACTTGGCACTGGAAATGCCCGTAGACGATACTGCTGGGGACCAACCTGCTCCAAAAGAGCTGGATCGACGTTTCGCCGCACCTGGTTGGTATACACCTGTTGGGCGGCTCCACGAGGCGCGATCGCAAACGGGTATTTCTTAGGCACTTTTGCCTCATCGCTGAGCCACAAACCT
Organism: Leptolyngbya sp. ES-bin-22; assembly: GCA_014380065.1. Taxonomy (GTDB): domain Bacteria; phylum Cyanobacteriota; class Cyanobacteriia; order Leptolyngbyales; family Leptolyngbyaceae; genus Stenomitos. Next base: position 1,682 of record JACMKO010000081.1, read on the forward strand.
GTAACAGCAGCACTTTCCGGCAGTGAGAAGTAGTAAAGGACTTCCTCTGGCAAGTTTGTCTTGTTTTGGTACACCTCAGAAATTTCGACATCCGCCCAATCGCCCTGCGGCGTGACGGTGATGTTTTGTGATTCCAGCCAAACTCGTTTCTGATTGATGTCATCCAATCCTGCTTTTGCCTCGCCCCGATTAAAGGTGGACTGTAGAGCGGTTTGAATAGTGGCGCGTTCGCTTCGCAGAATCGGTCCATCAAAAAACTGAGTGTAAAGCTGAGCCGCTTTATCGATGTCTGCCTCGGTACCCTGGTAGGTGAACGGAGCCGTCAGAGCATTGAAACCAGCTTGAACTGCCTGTGCAAAGCTGTCTGGAACGTAAAGTGTACTTTGATAGAACTCTTGCATACCAGTGTTGTTCGATCGCGGGTAGCGATACTGAGACAGGTAAGCATTCAGCAAACCGCTGCGAATAGTATTCGACTGTTGCAGCACTGCCTGCCGCTGCTGATCGCTCTGCGGTGCAGGGGTTAGCAAGCGAAAGGCGGCAATCTGAGGCTGTTGCTGCAATAGCAAAAAGGCTCCTAACCCGCCTGCTAAAACGACTCCCGTAAACGCTTCTACCTGCCGTTCGCCATAGCGAGTACCCAGTTGCTGCACAGTGCCGTACAGCGATCGCCCGTACATGACCACCATGCCAAGTGGCAGCGTGCACAAGCCAACGATCAGAATGGACAAAGGCAGCAGTACAAGCGCAAAGGGCAGCAGGGTCGGCAGCGCCACTACTATGCCCGCGAACGTTGGCGGCACGTAAAACGCAAGGATTGCCGTAAGATACAGCGCGATCGCTAACACCAGCACCTGTCCTGCTAGATGCCACAGGCTCACCCGCATCACATTCTCCCGCCGACTCAGCAGCCAGTGTCCAGTGACGATCGTGCCGAGCAGCAGCGTCAGTAGCAGACCTGCCGTTAGCGGTGTGAGGTCGTGCAACCAGAAGAACCGTGCCATACAAACCACCAACAGCGGTGCTTCAATACCGTAAAACAGCTCAACCAGCGTTATCGGTTGCTGCACTCTGGTACGGAAGCCTGTGATAGCGCAGGCAGTTGGTACGCCGATTAAGCCCACAAATGTGACCAGAAAGTTGAGCGGCACCTGCCCGGTCGCAGCATCGCTCAGAAGCGCCAAGCCCAAAAAGGGCAACACGCCCAGGTACACGATCGCCAGCAGCGTCATGTTGAAAATCCAGAAAAAAGCGGTAAAAAGGTTTTTCATGGCGTTAAAGATAGGCAGCTTAGCTAAAGAACTCAGGCTTTTTGCAGGATCTGACCCAGCGATCGATAGATGTCTGTGACCAAAACCTGCAGCGTTGGATCATTAGGGGGGTGGAAGTCATCCAACAAGATCGACACCAGCGTCCAGGAGGATTCATGCCGTGAGGCTTCTTGCCAAAACCGAGTCAGAAAATCTCCCGTTGTTTGATGTGGTGCTTGAAACCAGTAGACAGCAGTTTTTGTTTGCTCATTTAGTGACAGCCACCGTGCCAACGGTCCCGCTGCAAACTGCTGTGGAGCGATGTGATCCAGGTGAAAGCCGCTACCAATTAAGCAAAGTTCGGGAGCGTGATGCACCTGCAACGTGGGGCTAGAAACCAACAACACCGATCCCGTGAGTCCCTCATAAGCAAAGCGCTGTTTGTACGCGACCACACCGGGATAGCTGGCAAAAAAGTTTTGTTCGGTGGATGTCAGTGGAATTGTTTCAGTCTGGGCTGCGATCGCCCAGTGCAACTTCGTCACATCAGGCGGAGCCGCAGGAGCAGGGGGATGGGGAATCAGCGTGAATGCCAGTAGACAAGCAGCCAGAAGGAAGGGCAGTTTTGCATTTGAAAGAGCCTTAGTCTGATCGCGATCGCTCTGAGCTGAAGCGATCGATCGAGGCACCCAGCGCAGCAAGAACAAGACAACCCCGCAAGCGGCAACAAACGTGATCACTCCCAACGGCACATGCAGTATTTCTGCTAAAGCGTGCTGATGCCACACGTGCGTCACCAGCACCAGCATCAGGACACGAGCGACGTTGGCGATCGCCAGCAGCCCCAGGTTGACCACAAATACAACCAGCCAACGTAGACCAAACCGCCGCCGTTCCAGCCAGGTTGTCACCAACAAAAACAGCGTGCCTGTCCACAAACTTTTCAGCCCGCTACACGGCAAATCGATCTGAGCAACGCCCGTATCGAGCACAATAATGTCCTCAGAGGACAGAGCAGCAACATGCCAGGTTTTTAGAAGAAACTCAACGACGTGGGCAGTCAAAATGCGAGTAGGAAACCCCAACCCAGTGCTGTATTGCACCCCAAACGGCACAATGAGCGCGATCGCTGCCCCAATCGGCAAGCCCTTTCGCCAAACAGCCGACTCTAGAAACAGCCCCAGTAAGCCATACGTGCCCAGTAGCGCAAATACGACAGGCACTTGATCAAGCATGAGTAGCCACTGAGCGGCGATCGTGCCAATGGCACCACTCATTAGTAAGAGCAGTGGACTCCAGCGCCAAACGGGCACTGCTGAGAAGCGGAACTGCTGCCGATGGCGGACTCCTTGAAACAGCAGGAGTGCGACTCCAGCGAGCAAAATGATCTGGCTAAACAGTGAAATCTCTTGAACTGTGTGGAAAAGCCAGCTCAACGTCGTCCCATTGAGCAGCAGCCAACTGAACAGAAGGGCGATCGTGCCTGCTCGTTCCAGGTTGCCAGGGGAGTACGATCGGCTATCCAGACGCATGAGATGCTCGTTGGTCATGCAGGGGTTCCTCCCGATTTAATTGTGACTCAGTGCTAGCAGACAGAAGCAACAAAGGCGATGAGTAGATTCTCTGAAAGAAATTAATGCGGCTGGCTTCACACCCGTCCTGGCATATTTCGGAAAGCGCCTATAAAGTCGCGCGAACTTTAAGGCATTATGAAGTTTGTGTAAGCCGCTGCTCCCTCACGCTCGTTATGGCTGGCGCTGGTGCGCTCCCTGCCCCAAGCGATCGACAGTACAGCCTGTATGCCATACGTTCCCCGGTTGCCTGTGCTGTCTTCATCGTTATCGCTGAGAAGGCAATCGCTGAGAAGGCAGTGAGTGGTCATGATGCCTTTTTGGGATTGCGACGTCGAGTAGAGAGACTCCTTCAATGTCTTAGGCATGGTTTGTTTTCTCCGTTTCTCTCGCCTTTCGGTTCCGAGAGTG
>JACMKO010000082.1 GCA_014380065.1 Leptolyngbya sp. ES-bin-22
GATGGGCTATGCCTGCCATACGGCTGGCTGCCAGAAATATCCAGAGGGCTTACCTGTGAAACCGTTGGGCGATCGTGGCGATTTCTTGGGAGTCATCGGTGATCAGGAGCATTTGCCGCTGCTGAACGCCTTTCAGGTGCCTGCATCGAACCGATCAGCCTCAAACCTACCAGCTATGCTCACAGTGCCTATTCCCTTCAAAGGGTTGCTGACTCCAGACGTGCTGCGAAGCGACCATGCACCCTTTTGGGCGAAGAACATTGGTGCCGTAATGGTGGGCGATACGGCGAACTTCCGCAATCCTCACTATCATCAGCCGAGTGATAGACCAGAAACGCTCGATCGCGCCTTCTTTACAGGAGCGACACAACGAGTCGTGAATGCGGTCAGTGCACTACTGAACAGTCAAAAGCTCTGACGACAGCATCGACTTTGCAAAGTTCAGATGAATAAGCTAATCAATGTTTGTTGATTGCCTACTCAATAGTGTGTTCCATTCAACTGGAAACTGCACAGTTGATCAAGATCACGCAACACGCACTGTATTGTCACAGTGATCAACTCCTCTCAATCACCAAGCAGATATGAAGACAGCCGCATACTGATCAGTATCGAGTTGCCCCCTAAAGCCAATGGAAGCCCAAGTGTTGCCCCTCTCTTTACAAGACGTTGTTAACCGCATTCTGACTTCTCGCCGCATTACTCGTATGGATCAGCGGTTGCTAATTTCGCTGGCAAACCTGAGTCGTGATGAACAAACCTTGCTGAACGAAGTGTTCGATCGCCTACGAAAAGGCTTATTGAAGGTGGTCGATTAATGATGTATTCATCTATAAAGACGTTACTTTAGCCTCCCTATAGATGAATACAGCAGATTTAAATCACCCTAGCGGTTTTTGTTTCTTTTACGCAAAACATTTCCTAAGAAGACGACCATACCCGGTAGTAAAGCAGGTGTAGGAATTGCTTTTAGTGGAGCAGAAGAAGAAGGTAATGCAGCCTGTTCTAAAGGTGGTTTGGGAGGCACCACCTTTTTTGCCTGGTTTACTTTATTTCCTCCGTGAGATCCTCCTGAGAAAAAGAGGATGATGATTGTCCAGATCGTCACAAAAGCTTCAAACATTAAAACTGCCTCTAGTCTCATCTACCTACAACTACGGACAGCTTCTTGAGTAGCGGTATTAATTAAGACAACTTCATGCGGTTTTGATGGAAAGCCTACGTATCTGTATAAGAATTTTATAAAGGTAAAAGATGACCTCAGAATCCATACGCTGCGCCTTCTCCACGCGGATCAGCGGCACCTTCTAACGTGCCATCCGGCGATCGCACAATCGCATCTGCGTTACCCCAGCTACCACGCTCTTCAATCTGGTTGCCGCGACGGCGTAAATCGTCTAGTGTGAGGCGATCGAACCCCTGGCGTTCCACCATCAGCTTATCGGGTAGCCACTGGTGATGGAGGCGAGGAGCCTCTACCGCACGTCTGGCATCCATGTCATAAACCAGCACATTCAGCACAATTTGCAGCACCGTTGTAATGATGGTGCTACCACCGGGAGAGCCTGCGACCAGCCGCAGTTGTCCCTTTTCTGTCACGATCGTGGGAGTCATGCTAGAAAGGGGCGTTTTACCAGGGGCGATCGCATTGGCATCGCCGCCGACCAGACCAAAAGCATTCGGTACACCGGGCGCGATCGCAAAATCATCCATTTCGTTGTTGAGAATAATCCCGGTTCCTGGCACTACTACGCCAGAGCCAAAACCGAGGTTGATCGTAAACGTAAGACTCACCGCGTTGCCAGCACTATCCACCACGCTGAGATGGCTGGTGTCGTTGGACTCTTTACCCAGTCGTTTCAGCGTTTCTGGATCAGCGGCTCTTACCTGGCTTGACGATCGTGCCTTTTGTGGGTCGATTTCCTGACGGCGTTGTTTCGCGTAGGTAGGGCTGATTAAGGCGGCAACGGGCACCTTGACAAAATCGGGGTCGCCCAGGTGCACAGCGCGATCAGCATAGGCAATCCTCATCGCTTCGACAATGAGATGTAGCGCATCAGGACTATGCCACCCCATCGCTTTTAGATCTGTATCGCCCAGAATGTTGAGGATTTCGAGCAGGTGTACCCCGCCTGAAGACGGCGGCGGCATCGAGCAGATGCGCGTGGTGCGGAAGTTCCCACAGACAGGATTGCGCCAAATGGGACGGTAGCGCTTCAGGTCTGCCAGAGTGATCAGCCCCTTATTGACTGCCATGTCGCGGGCGATCGTCTCCCCCAGCTTGCCTCTATAAAAACTCTGTGGGTCGTTGGCGATCGTGCTCAGTGTTTTCGCCAAATCCGTTTGCACCAGCCGATCGCCTGCCTGCAAAGGCACACCCTTGCGAGTAAAAATCTCACGGGCAGCAGGGTTTTGCTGGAGCGTTTTTTGCCGGGCGATCGCCTCTGCCAACCGCCAGCTTACTGGAAACCCTTTCGCCGCCAGTTTCATCGCGGGAGCCACCACCTCCTTCCAGGGTAGTTTGCCGTAGCGGTGCTGCACATCGTATAACCCCGCTACCGTTCCCGGCACACCCACTGCCAGATAGCCATCTGTGCTGGCAGTGGGGCGCACCTTCCCCTGAGCATCCAGATACATCTTGGGCGTTGCTGCCAGGGGTGCACGCTCGCGGAAATCCAGTGCCTTCACTTCACCCGTGTTGCCCAACCGCAGCAGCAAAAAGCCGCCACCACCGATACCAGCCGACGCTGGCTCCACCACCGAGATTGCCAGAGTAGTTGCTACCGCTGCATCGATCGCGTTCCCCCCCCGTTGCAGCACCGATAGCCCCGCTTCACTCGCTAAGGGATGCGCCGACACCACCATGCCCCGTTTCGCACGATCGGGATAGGGAAACGCCCCGCTATTCTGACTGCCAACCAACAGCACCGTCAAACACAGCAAGGGCATTGCCACTCGTTTATGCAACAACCATTTCATCTTTGATTCCTAACAGCGTTCATGCCTAACTAAATCAAAATACGACACCGAACGCAGCAAATGCCACTTTTCCCTTCTGCCTTTTGCCTTCTACCTCATAAAAAGCCCTCCAACATTGCTGTTAGAGGGGCATTCCGCACACAACCAAGGAGAAACCAAAAGCAACCATCTGTCGCCAACACTCACGCGCTATCCAACCTACGCAACCTCAGTAGACAAACTGAGTGGCAACGCCTCTTTAGGGATTGAGATCAGCATCAGCTCTGGATGCTCAAACTGGGGATGCAGACTCACCTCTGGTTCAGAGGCTATGGCATCGCGAGAGCAACGAGCCTTATAGTGAAGGGCGATCGCGAACAGCCCCACAACTGCCCCAAAGCCCGCAAATTCCGCATAGCCGGATGATGGCTTTGAATCGTTCGTAGGTCGTATCACTAGAGACGACCCGCTACCAGAATTTGCTTGACGGATTGCGTTGCTTGGACTGGCAAAACCATCTGTAAATGGACATGCCTGAACATTGACGGCAGAACCTAACATGGCACCAACAGCGACAAGGCTGAAAGCGATCGCGACAGATACACTGACGGCTAGAGGGGGCTGAAATCTAGTCATGACCCTAACGCGAGTAAATGTTGTGATGATTATGGGCGAGTCGATGCCATTAAACAGGCTAATACGATACAAAAGAACAGAAGACTTGCAAAAGGCTGAGGGCAAAAGGCGAAAGGCTAAATTGAAAAAGCTAAGTTGAAGAGCGAAAAAGGATTAAAAGACGGAAATCAAGGCAATCTTCACAGCGTTCCTCCAGCCTCTAACTCTTTAGCCTCAGCCTTTATCCTTTATCCTTTCCCCTTATGCCTACCTACACTGGAATTTCCAGCGAAGCCTTCCGGCACCCACTCGATCGTCAAGCTGAACAGGCTCTACGAAGTGTCCCTGGCTTCGATTTAGTCGCCCGTACATTCGTTGAGTTCCTTTCTGAACGCCCCCAATTTGTCTATCAAATGGGCAACAGCATCCAGGTTGGACCGCGCCAGTACGCTAATATTTACCAGATCTTTCGAGCCTGCGTCCGCGATCTGGATATTCACCCAGAGCCTGTCTTGTTCATTTCTCAAGATCCATTTGTCAATGCCTTGGCACTGGGACAAGAGTTTCCCAGCATGGTGCTAAACAGCGGCTTGCTGGACTTGCTGGATGACCATGAGTTACGCACGGTGATCGCCCATGAATTGGGGCACATCAAGTGTGGGCATACCACGCTGGTACGGATGGCGCTTTGGGTCAACCAGATTATCTCTGGGCTGGCAGAACGCACGTTTGGGTTGAGCAATCTGGTCACGACGGGGCTACTGCTGGCATTTGCTGAATGGAAGCGTAAAGCCGAGCTGTCTGCCGATCGCGCCGCTCTTCTAGTCACAGATGACCTGACTCCGGTGTTACAGACCATGATGAAAATCGCAGGCGGCAGCACGAAACACGTCCACGAACTGAGTCTGGATGAGTTCATCCGACAGTCCGAGCGTTACCAAGAGCTAGATCAGGATGGTTTGAACCAGGTCTACAAGTTTTTCCTTTACAACAATCTTTCGACAGGCATCTTCCTCACCCATCCGTTTACCGTTGAGCGGGTGCATTTTCTACGTGAGTGGTCGGTCTCAGAGGACTATCGGCAAATTCGTCAGGGCAACTATCCTCGCGCTGGTGCTGAAGGCTCCGTTGAAGTACCGTCAGAACCAGCTTCAAGCGCATCCCAGTCTTCTAGAGCCGAAGTGGATACCTTACGTCGTCAGATTGAAGAGTTGCAGCGTGAGATCGATCGCGCCAAGCGATCGGAGTAAGCGGTACGCATAAGCAAAGCACTCGCAGTTCTGGGAGTGCTTCAACATTAAGCCTCGGACTCAGGACGATTGGCTTATCTAGCTACCAGTAGACACCGTAGGCGGAGTACCAAGAATAGCGCAGGGGAAGCCTTCCTTGAGTTGCTGCACCAGCGGATGTGCTGCTGAATCACAGCCTAACAGCAGTAGCGCTGCCGCTTCTGCTTGAGCCACACGACGTAGCTCAGTGGCGACCTGCCCAAAGCGGAGATGCGTTTTGAGTGACCCGCGCCATTCATCTGCCATGTGGCGAGCCTGCCAAAGAATAAGGTCTGCCTGGTCAAACTGGTCTAACTGGTAGGTGCTTGCCTTGCTCGGTAGCTCAGCCACAGCGCTGCTGAAGCGATGCCCCGTGCCCGGACGGTAGACGCTATCGATCGCGCCAGCATACGCCAGCTCATCGCTACCCCTAACGGCAAGATGGAGCGGTACAGCAGGAACAGGCAGACAGACGTTTTCCGTCTCTAAGACATAGACCACTTGAACCGTTACCTGCTTACCCGTGGCTAAACGCGTCTGGTGGGCAATCCACAAGGTCAAATCGAGTGCGGTTTGGCTATGAGGAGAGCCATTGTAGCCAACAATAAGATTGATTTCTTTGGCTGCTCGTAGCTCTGCCGAAGGAGGTGGCACAAGCACCATTTGCTTGGTGAGGTCAGCGCAGCCCAGCGCGTCTTGCAGACGTGCGAGCATAGACAAAATATTCATGGTTGAACCTCTCAAGAATAGAGTGTACGAGAGGTGGGTCAGGTAACAGACACGAAAACACCGATTGGTGCTCAAGTCGTATCCATCAGGAGACTCCAATAACCATAGCTTTGTGAGCAATAGTCTTGGGTTACTCCTCCCATTGCCGACGGAGTTAGCTGACGGGCTAAGACTGGAAGGTGTCTCTCTCGAAACGCGAGATTAGCCCCAATAGTTTGGTTCCTCCGCTTGAGTTAAAGGGCTGGATTCAGTTCCCTGCCTGGTATCAACTCACATTAGGCTACCCACTTGTTGAATGTTTAACAAATGCATTGCTAAAGGTCAATGTCGAATGTGGTCATGCTTAACCTAATTCATTCCCTTTAGCGAAACTGCTGCTCCTGAGACAGAAACAACACATCTTTGTCAATGCAAAATTAAATCATCCTTTGCTACTATAGCCCACTGCAAATGAACTGGTATTTTCCTTCAGTACGCTTAACGATCTATTTACCTGCCGCCGCTTTAAGCGCTTTCATCTCAGCATCTTGCAGTTAGAGACACATAATGGGGCGTTTTTGAGTCAAGCAAAGGGAACCCTGTCGCATCAAGAGAGGTTATAGGAAGAGTCAGTCTAAAATCAAGCTATATGATGAATGGAACGATCGCACAAGGCGATTGCTTGGTCTCCACTACGGTTAGGAATTTTGGGCGTGACTGTTTCCCCTTTAGCGTCAGGGCTAGACCTGAAGACTCTCTTTCCCTTTGAGTTAGACGATTTTCAACAGCAGGCGATCGCGGCTTTGGAAGCTGATCGGTCGGTTGTTGTCTGTGCCCCAACCGGTTCAGGTAAAACGCTCATTGGGGAGTATGCCATCCATCGAGCGCTGAAGCGTGGCAAGCGAGTCCTTTACACGACTCCGCTCAAAGCGCTCTCGAACCAGAAACTGCGCGATTTTCGGGAGCTTTTTGGCAACGACAACGTGGGCTTGCTGACGGGGGACGTTTCGGTAAACCGGGATGCACCGATTTTGGTGATGACAACCGAAATCTTTCGTAACATGCTCTACGGCACCCCGATCGGTGAAGTGGGTACTTCCCTCACAGGCGTGGAAGCAGTGGTGCTAGATGAATGCCACTACATGAACGATCGCCAGCGCGGCACCGTTTGGGAAGAATCAATCATCTACTGTCCACCCGAAATTCAGCTTGTGGCATTGTCTGCCACCGTTGCCAATAGCGATCAGCTCACCGATTGGATTCACCAAGTCCACGGTCCCACCGACCTGATTTACTCTGATTTTCGACCCGTCCCGCTACAATTTCACTTCTGCAATCCCAAAGGGCTGTTTCCTTTACTCGACGATAGTCAGAAGCGCATTAACCCGCGTCTCAAGATCAAAGGTGCCAAAGGGATTCCTGGCAACGGCAAGCGTGGACCCCGACAAGAAAGCCCCAATTTGGCGTTTGTGCTGAGCCAGTTGCGACAGAAGGATATGCTGCCTGCCATCTACTTTATTTTTAGTCGGCGGGGCTGTGATCAGGCAGTTGCTACTGTCAGCGATGCGCCGCTATCAATGGTGAATGAGGCAGAAGCTGCACAACTCCGTGTCCAGGTGGATGCCTTCTTAGCACAGAACCCAGAAGCGGGACGGGCAGGACAAATCGAACCCTTGTATCAGGGCATTGCAGCGCACCACGCGGGCATTTTACCTGCCTGGAAAGGGTTGGTGGAAGAGCTCTTTCAGCAGGGATTGATCAAAGTCGTCTTCGCCACCGAAACGCTGGCAGCAGGCATTAACATGCCTGCACGCACGACGGTGATTTCTAGCCTGTCCAAGCGGACTGATTTGGGGCATCGGCTGCTGAATGCGTCTGAATTCTTGCAGATGGCGGGACGTGCAGGGCGGCGCGGCATGGACGACCAGGGGCATGTGGTGACGGTGCAAACGCCGTTTGAAGGGGCACGAGAGGCGGCATACTTAACCACGGTGGGAGCCGATCCGCTGGTGAGCCAGTTTACGCCAAGCTACGGCATGGTGCTGAATCTGCTGCAAACCCATACGCTAGATGAGTCAAAAGAGCTGGTAGAACGCAGTTTTGGGCAATACCTCTCCACACTGTACTTGCGTCCGCAACAGGAGGCGATCGCCCATCTCAACGCTGAACTAACCCAACTGCGATCGCAGCTAGAAGGTGTCGATTGGGAGCTGCTAGCACAGTACGAAAAGCTGCAAGAGCGGCTGAAGGAAGAACGCCGTTTACTGAAGATTTTGCAAGATCAAGCGACGGAAGTCCGGATTGGCGATCTGCCTGTGGCGCTATCGTTTGCGATCGCGGGTACGGTACTCAGCCTGAAGGGTGCCAACGTTCCAGTGGCTCAACCGCTGCCTGCTGCACTGGTGATGAAAATTCCTGGCGCGGGTCAATTCCCCTACCTGATTTGCCTGGGGCAAGACAACCGCTGGTATGTGGTTACGGTTAAGGATGTCGTCGGGCTGCGGGGGGAAATTCCCCGCCTCAGCGGTGTGGATCATTTGACTCCACCGCCCGAAATGCCCCTCAAACCGGGACAGATGAAGTCAGGCGATGAGATGACAGCCGCGATCGCCCGCCAACTTCCCAACGTGCCATCCCCCTTCGACGATGCACCTGAAGTGTATGAGCAGCTTCAGAGGATGGAGGCAGTTCAGCAGCAGCTTGAGGCACATCCTGTGAATCGTTGGGGGAACCGCGTGACGATTCTCAAACGCCAGAAACGCATCACGGCTGTGCAAACAGAGCTTGCCGATCGCCAAGCCAAGCTCGATCGACAAGCTCAGCAGCATTGGCGGGAATTTCTCGACTTAATCGAGATTCTGCAACACTTTGGCTGTCTCGATGGCTTGATGCCCACGCCGCTGGGAGAAGCCACCGCCGCCATTCGGGGTGATAACGAATTGTGGCTCGGCTTGGCGCTGATGTCCGGGGAACTCGATGTGCTAGATCCGCATCATCTGGCAACCGCCTGTGCTGCTCTCGTCACCGAAGTGTCACGACCTGATAGCTGGACGCACTACGACCTGTCAGGTGAAGTCGAAGAAGCTTTGGGTGGACTGCGGGGCATTCGTCGTCGCTTGTTCCAGCTTCAGCGCAAGTATGAGGTGGTGCTGCCTGTTTGGCTGGAGCACGAACTCGTTGGGCTGGTGGAGCAATGGGCGCTAGGCGTAGAGTGGACAGAACTCTGCTCCAACACCAGCCTTGATGAAGGCGATGTCGTCCGCATTCTTCGCCGCACGCTCGATTTTCTCTCGCAGATTCCGCACGTACCTCATGCACCCAATGAGTTGAAAACAAACGCCAATCGTGCGATTCGGCTGATCGATCGCTTCCCCGTGAAAGAGGGTGCGTAATCTAAGTGTTAAGAAGATGTGCTTTCTGGGTACGACTCCTCATCCTGTCCACCGACAACTCGGTTACGTCCAGCCGCTTTTGCCTTTAGGAGGTTTTGGTCGGCGCGCTGCAACAAACTGGCTCCTTTCGCATCATCACTATCCTTAAGAGACGCAAACCCTGCGCTGATGGTGATATCAAGATTGAGGGTATCGTCGATCGCAAAGGTCTGATCACTAATCAAGCGGCAGAGACGGTGACCCACCAACAAGGCTTCTTGCTCATCCGTATTGCTCAGCAGAATGACGAATTCTTCGCCGCCGTAGCGAAACAGCGTGTCTCGAAACCGGAGGTTATGCCGGAGGCGACCAGAGATGAGTTGTAGCGCCCGATCGCCAATGGGATGCCCGTAGGTGTCGTTAATGTTTTTGAAGTAGTCTACATCAAGCATCAGGACGCTCATTTGCTCTGAGTGCGAGCGGGAGTTCTGCACCTGACGGGGCAGTTCCCAGTCAAGCGCACGACGATTATTAAGTTCGGTGAGTGGGTCTGAAAGGGCGATCGCAGAGAGAATGTCGTTTGTCCGCATGAGTTCACGGTGATTCTTCACCATGCGAAGTCCGGAAACAATCTGGGAGCTTAAAAGACGGTCTTGCTGCACGACCACATCAATGTCAAGCGCTTCACCCTTCGCATCATGTTTGGGAAACCACAGATAGGCATCAGCTCCGCTCTCTAGTGCTTCAGCTCTGCACTCTAGCTCCCAGAGGCGATCGCGCCACGCTTCTGCCAGGCTATGGGTTGGATAGTCCAGCAGAAGGCAATAAATCCAGGCGAGACGAGTTTGCTCTTTAATTTGACGACAGAGTTCTAAACCACCGGGTTGATTGCCCTGAAGGATGACAAGATCTGGCTGCTGTGCCTGGATCAATGGCACAGCCTCGCTAGGATTTGGTGCGACTTCTACCGTGCAACTCACCAAATTACGGATACGAACCAGAAGTGTTGCTAGAAAGTCATCACCTCCGACCAATAAAATCGAAGCGTCCATTGGCGTTTCAGCAGCCTAGTTTAAGAGTCAGGTTCATCACTTTACTAAGGTACTGGGATTTCCACTGCTGAGAGTATGCATCATAAACCATTTGGCGAGAGAAATCTGAACCTTCAAAGCTGCGAGTATCAATCTATACTTAGAGGGGAATCACACGGAGACTGGATGTTTCCGCAAAGTTTGCCGTAAAAGTAGTCTTAACAAGGCAGCACATGCAAACTGCATCGCAATGTGACAGTAACTCCTTTATGGCTCCATAACGCAATATCAGGAGCCTTGCCACTCAAATTTGGCGATCGTTCTACTTTAGTGCCATCTTTTCCTTGAGTGTGCCCATATTCACGCTTAACCCGTCTGCGTTGCTTACCTTTTTACTCGCCTGCCTCAGCATGAAGCCGCTTACATCACGCTTCAACCCTGATGATGGCACTATGAGGCAGTGCGTTGGATGAAGTCTAGCAAGATGCGCTGGTGGGGTTTTCCTAACGGACGTACCTGGTTAGCTTGCTGCGAGTAGCGATCGCCCCGACGAATATCTTCTAAGGTTACCAGCGCCATGTCCCATCCTTCGTTGAGCACGAGCTGACTGAGATCGACATCTAGCGCCCCTTGATAGACATAGCGCACTGCTTGCGTATCCTCATAGCAGTCAAACGGAGTGAGTGCGGCTGGTGCATAACCAATTTCTTCTAGCAACTCCCGCTGCATCGCCTCATAAGGGCTTTCACCTGGCTCAATGTGTCCACCAAAAAACGCCCAATGACCAGGGTAGGGAATGCTGGGGATATCATCGCGGAGTTGAAGCAAAAATTTACCGTGTTGATGCAGAATGGCGATCGCAACCTTATGCCGGTGATCCTGACTCATTTCATTCCCCTCGATCTTCCACTTCACACCTTTTGCCAGCACGTTTGACAGCGATTAGCCCTAGCTGTTAGCCACTAGCTCTACGATCGCGTTTGACGGCGGATGTGCGCTGAAGCTCTTGCTGCTGTTCGATGTAGAGCGCTCCCTGTTCTTTCCCATCGAGTGGAATACTGCGGTATAGCAGTTTGCCTCTTAGCACAACCTCATCTCCTATCTTTGGGCTTTGCTCCGTCGTGAGCACCCAGATACGTCCTGTTGGGTCTTGAATTTCGTAGACGGTTTTACCGAGGAGTGGAGCACGATTGATCACTTTACCTCTGAGCTGGAAGATCGCATTAACATTGGATTCTTGTTTGATTGCAGCAATGGTAAAGGCTCTGAGAGCAGCCTCAGACGCTTGAGTGCCGCTGTCGTCCTTTGACCAGCTACTTGGTCTACAGCCGCTAAGAACAAGCGCCAGCAGCGTGACGATAAACCATTGAGTGTGAGCCTTTAAGAACCACATCGCACTTCTACCCCTTGAAGACTGACGAAAAGGGACGCTGGATCTGCGAAACTGGTAGACAACCTAACGCTGTGTTAACACAGACTTTAGCGTTTGACCATATGTGCGGCAGCGATCGCTGCCCTTTTCTTGACCCATGTCTTCTACTGCTCAATTGCTTGACGGCAAAGCCTTAGCTACCTCCATTCAAACCGATCTGACGCAGCAAGTGCAGATCTTGCAAGCTCGTAAAGGTCGTCCTCCTGGACTGGCGGTGCTGATGGTCGGCGATCACCCTGCCAGTGCGGCTTACGTCCGCAACAAGGAGCGGGCGTGCGCCAATGTGGGCATTGCGTCTTTTGGTCAGCATTTTCCAGCTACGGCAACGCAGACTGAGTTGGAGGAGGCGATCGCGGCGCTCAATCAGGACGATCGAGTGGATGGGATTCTTGTGCAGCTTCCGTTGCCCGACCATTTGGATGCAGTCGCCCTTTTAAATCAAATCGATCCCGATAAAGATGCGGATGGACTGCATCCTGTGAATCTGGGGCGATTGGTGCGGGGTGAACCTGGCTTGCGGAGCTGTACGCCAGCAGGAGTGATGCGCCTGCTTCATGCCTATGAAGTTGACCCCAAGGGACAGCAGGCAGTGGTCATTGGACGGAGCATTCTGGTGGGCAAACCGCAGGCGCTCATGCTGCTGGAAGCTGATGCCACGGTGACGATCGCCCATTCTCGCACACCCGATCTGGGCGCGATTGCCCGCACTGCCGATATGCTTGTAGTAGCCGTCGGTCGCCCGGAGCTGATTACGGCTGCAATGGTGAAACCGGGCGCGATCGTCATTGATGTGGGCATGAATCGAGTGACTGATGCTAGCGGCAAAAGTCGTTTGGTTGGCGATGTGGACTTTACCTCGGTTCAAGCGGTGGCAAAGCTCATTACGCCCGTTCCAGGCGGAATCGGTCCCATGACAGTCGCCATGCTGCTGCAAAATACAGTATTCAGCTACAGCAAACGGTAGAAACTGGACAGTCAAAGGCTAAATTTGAGACGCTGCTGTTTTGAGTCCAACGTTGACTCCATTGATGTTGAAAGTCCAAGCTCTCAATGGCTCATGAGTGCAGAAACCTCCGTAGAATGATTGAGGGATTAAAAACGATTGAGGAATAGCGATCGGGCAGCGCGATCGTGGTGTAACTGAAGTGAGAACGGGGAGGGAAATCTAGCAATGGTGTTATCGGACAAAAGGCACGCGTCCCAGAAGGCACTCCATTTTGATCTGGCAGCCTATCTAAAAGAACGGCAAACTCTCGTAGAAGCGGCGCTCGATCGGTCTCTCCCAGTGATCTATCCAGAGAAAATTTACGACGCGATGCGCTATTCGCTGCTGGCAGGCGGCAAGCGGTTGCGCCCTATTCTTTGTCTCGCCACCTGCGAACTGATTGGTGGCACGATCGACATGGCAATGCCCACTGCCTGTGCCTTAGAAATGATTCACACCATGTCGTTAATCCACGACGATCTACCTGCGATGGATAACGACGACTATCGCCGTGGCAAACTGACGAACCACAAAGTTTACGGTGAAGATATTGCCATCCTGGCAGGTGACGGCTTACTTGCCTATGCTTTTGAGCATGTGGCAATGGAAACGAAAAATGTGCCTTACGATCGCCTTCTGCGCATTGTTGCCATTTTGGGGCGGGCAGTGGGCGCGGCAGGTCTTGTGGGTGGACAGGTCGTAGATCTGGAATCGGAAGGCAAAACTAATGTTTGCTTGGAAACGCTCAACTTCATCCACAATCACAAAACAGCCGCTTTATTAGAAGCCTCCGTGACATCAGGTAGCATTCTGGCAGGCGTGTCTGACGTTGATTTGCAGCACCTTTCTCGCTATGCCAAACACATCGGTCTGGCGTTTCAAATTGTGGATGATATTTTAGACATTACCGCTACGCAAGAGGAACTCGGCAAAACGGCTGGTAAGGACTTACGAGCGCAAAAGGCAACTTATCCTAGCGTTTGGGGCTTAGAAGAGTCCAAACGTCAGGCACAGTCATTAGTGCAGCAGGCTAAAGCAGAACTGGCTGGCTTTGGCGATCGCGCCCAGCCGCTGATTGCGATCGCCGACTTCATTACCGCCCGCACACATTAGATTGAAAGGCTCAAGGATAAAGGCTTAAGGATCAAAAAGTGTGTTAGCCCGTAGCCTGAGCCTTTGGACTTCATCCTTTACTCTCCCCCTCAACGCAAAACATATGCAGGACTTTGGCGACATTATTCATAACCAGGTGCTGCTGGTGGCGCTTGTAGCGTGTCTGCTGGCTCAAGCCATGAAGTTAGTGATTGAGTTTGCCAAACATCAAAAAGTCAACTTGCGGGTGCTGGTTGAAACAGGCGGAATGCCCAGCGCGCACTCAGCGTTAGTCGCTGCACTCGCGTCGGGCGTTGGTCAAACGGCTGGTTGGGCAAGCTCACAGTTTGCGATCGCGGTCATTTTTGCGGTCATTGTGATGTATGACGCGGCAGGAGTTCGGCAAGCTGCTGGCAAGCAAGCCCGCATTTTGAACCAGATTATTGACGAATTTTTTCAGGAAGACCAGCAGTTCAACGAAGATCGACTTAAAGAACTGCTCGGTCACACACCTGTTCAGGTCATTGCTGGCTCGATTTTGGGAGTCTTGATCTCCTGGATTGCTGAGCTTGCTTACTAGAAGCGTGGACGGTTAGCCATTACCAGGAAAGTGCTCAATCTGGGCGTAGCCGCTAAAGATGAGCTTCTTGCCTTGCGTCTCAAGCCGATTAATGCGCATCGTCACGCCATCAAGGTCGAAGCGATCGAGATCCACCATGTTGTCGAGAATCTCAGCAAACACCATTGTCAGCACGCGCGAAACCCCTCTCAGGTTCTCTGGTACAACGTCTTCGTTAAACTGCGGGTTCTGAAACGAAATCCGACGGCGACGCTCGACAGCTAAAGTAGCGATCAGGCTAATGGGCACAGAGCCATTGGGTAGCTCAGTCTTCGCAAAGATTTTGATCTTGCTATCAGGCAGTAGCTGTAGGTTGATATCCGTAAACGAGACAGGCTCACCGCCTGACAAATTGGTGAGTTCAGGCGTATCGATGTTGAGGAGCCGCTTTTTAACCAACTCAGCCGTAAAGGCCTGGTTGATCCCATCTTCAGTCAGCACGACCTGCGCGATCGCCTGCGTTGGCTGTCTCAAACGAATCTTGCCGCTTAGAACAGAGCCGAAGTCAATGGAAACTGCATCCGTTTCAAAGGACATCTCCTCAACCCAAAAGTCCTTACGGATCACCAGACAGCGACCATTCATTTTAAAATTGTCAATACTTCCTTGCAGCAGTTTGCTGGAAGGAGAGCAACGGATCGCCACGTCAACTGACTCACTTTGAGAGAACAGATGGCGGATCGATTGGCTGACAACTTTGTTGAGCATACGCTCGCCAAAGTCGGTGCCGGTAGGGGGTGCAGTGAAGCCACCAATCATGCGATCTTTGTTCCGAAGGTTGTCTCACTACGTTGTAACAGATTGTGAAGAACTCAGCAATCATTTTTTGCTTGAATGTTGCCGTTCTAGCGATTAATAAAATCGTTTAGACGTTGTCAAAGGCATAAGCATCAAGGTTATACCCTCTTTCTCAGGTAGCCAGAGGCGAATGATTAAAGTTTTCTTGGCATCTGATTTGGAAAGGTTATTTGAACGTACTCGGTTTGAGTGTTCAGAGTATTCCGATTGGCACAACAGTGACCTCACTCTAAAAGATTCTCGCTGTTGAATCATGCCATCGCCTCATCATATCGTCATGGAAGGAGGGTTTGAGGTGTAGAAACGGACATCAGGTCGATCGCCCAGTGTTGCGGGAACCCACGTTGACGTTACGCATCAGCTTTAACTTAATCGATCCAGCGCTCCACAGCGAAGAATTGGAGGCTAAAACCCAAATTTACGGCATCAACGGCGCGAATGTGATGCCGTAAAGGTCGATCGCGGTTTAGTCTATCCACTAGCCGAAACCAAAACCTCTGGTGTCTTCTTGTCAGAACTATTCGCCGCGAGCATGATATCTGCTTAACGCTTGCTGTACTGGATGTCTCAAGATTCTGTTGTGAGCCGATCGCCGATTGCACTGACGCTTTAACTCGACGGTAGAAAAACCATAGTCTCATGCCGTTCTTTTTTCCTCATACCAATTTGAATTGAAAAGACGACACATCTTGTAGGGGCAAGGCATTGCCTTGCCCCTACCCAGCGCTTGGATCTGTAGCCGTCATGCTTTAAATTGGTATCACTTCTGCCTAAACGCATCGGACGACGCGCTGGAGGGTGATTCGGCATAGCGCTTTAGCTCGCGTGCCATACGGCGGATGCCTTGCTGCTCATCTTGACGGATAAAAGGGAAGATGACGCGTGTGAGTAGCCCGGAGAAGTTTTCCTGATGAATGTATTTGGTGCGATCGCGTCCCGTTTCCTGGAGTTGGAACACATGCTCATGCACAAAGCCAGGAATGGAAGATACCCACTTTAAACAGACTTCTGGTTGCACAAGCGTAATCAGCGGTTGAAATTCTGTCTCTTCATCACCTGGAATGCGTCGTAGTGATAGCGATACCGCCTGTCCCTGATCAAAGCGCTGCTTGGGATCGCAATCATAGAGATAGGTATTCCAGTACAGCCATTGCTCTTTACGCAGCAACGCTTGCCAGACTCTACGCCGGGACGCATAGATTTCAATTTCGGCATAAAGGCTGGGCATGGAGACGAATGTTTCACGATGACTCCATCAAAGCAGTTGGTGCGACTTGGTACAATTGCGTGTCAGACATTCCTTTAAGCTAGTGACGCTTTGGCAAGCTGTGCTTTTTGACAGTGCATAAAAAGCTGATCGCTGCCTGCTCACTGCTGCCTCCACTCAACTGAAAACCGCTGTAACTCCAAATGCCCATGACTAACCTCACTCCTAATCCCAGTTTTAGCCTGACTATCCGCTTTCAGGTGCCGAATCGACCGGGCATGTTGGCATCGGTGACAAAGGCAGTGTCAAGCTTAGGCGGCAATATGGGGCAGATTGATTTGATTGAGCAGACTCGCCAGTTGTCGCTGCGAGACATTACCATTGATGCTGCCAGCACCGAACATGCCGAAACAATCGTCGAAGCAGTCAAGGCACTCCCCGACATCAAGGTGCTGAATGTGTACGATCGCACCTTTGACTTGCATCGCGGCGGCAAAATCATGGTGCAGAGCCGGATTCCACTGCGGGGACAGGCAGATTTGGCGATGGCATACACACCAGGAGTCGGGCGCATTTGTGTAGCGATCGCCGAAGATCCAGAAAAGGTGCACACTCTGACCATTAAGCAGAATACCGTGGCGATCGTCACCGATGGCAGCGCCGTACTGGGCTTGGGTAATCTTGGACCCGAAGCCGCCATGCCCGTCATGGAAGGTAAAGCGATGCTGTTCAAAGAATTTGGCGGACTGGATGCCTTTCCCATCTGTCTCGCCACGCAAGATACGGATGCGATCGTCGAAACGGTCAAAAATATTGCACCTGTCTTTGGCGGCATCAATTTAGAAGATATTGCGGCTCCCCGCTGTTTTGAAATTGAAGCCCGGTTGCAGCGTGAACTGGATATTCCTGTTTTTCACGATGACCAGCACGGGACAGCGATCGTCACACTGGCGGCACTCATCAACGCCCTGAAGCTTGTGGGTAAGACGATGGGAGAGGTGCGGATTGTCATCAATGGGGCTGGAGCGGCGGGTGTCGCGATCGCCCGTCTCCTCCGCAAAGCAGGCGCAGAATCTATTGTGATGTGCGACTCCAAGGGCATTCTGTCGCTCGATCGCGCTGACTTGAACGAGCAAAAGCGAGAATTTGCCATCGCCAAAGGCGGCAAATTAGCAGACGCGATGAAAGACAGCGATATTTTCCTGGGTGTGAGTGCGCCAGGAGTAGTGACACCGGCAATGGTGCGATCGATGGCAAAAGATCCGATCGTCTTCGCGATGGCAAATCCCATTCCCGAAATTCAGCCTGAACTGGTGACTCAGGATGTCGCCGTCATGGCAACTGGACGCAGCGACTATCCTAACCAGATCAACAACGTGCTGGCGTTTCCCGGTGTCTTCCGAGGTGCCTTAGATTGTCGTGCCTCGACGTTTACCATCAACATGTATCTGGAAGCGGCACAGGCGATCGCCTCGCTGGTGAAACCGTCCGATCTCAACCGCGAGTTTATTGTTCCCTCCGTCTTTGATGAGCGTGTGGCAACGGCTGTTTCGGCGGCTGTGCAGCAGGCAGCACGTCAGGATGGTGTCGCCCGCGCTTAATGCCCGCTCTTGCGTATGCTCTTTGCAGCCGTTATGAAGCTGCTGATCACCGATCTATAGTCACAGACATCTGGGTTAGGACGGGGTGCAGGGGTGGAACCCCTGGCTGGGGGCAACGCCCCCAACCCCCTTTGATCCCAATGTCCTAAGCTTCATGGCGACAGCTATGCATCGGGTAATTCTGTGTTTGGTAGCAAGAGC
>JACMKO010000083.1 GCA_014380065.1 Leptolyngbya sp. ES-bin-22
GGAAAACTACGACCGGGCAAAACTTCAGACTGCATGACATTGGATAGGTGGAAGGCACTTGAAAAAAGAAAACCATGACACAGAAACTGGACTGCTTGACGAGCTTATGCTGTTTAACATCGATCGTGCGGATGACCTTTGCATCACGATCGCTAAACCGTCCCCTAGAAGGTAGCTGTTAAGCTTACGACTTAAGTGCATTGACTTCTAATCTCACCATACGAACGTGTGCTAATCCATGCTGGTCAAGTGGGATCTGGTCTAAGTACATCTCTACAAAATCAGCGATGAAATTACCTCGGTTACTCTCAGGTATGCAGTATGTGAATGGCATCCAGGTTGTGCGTATCCAGCCTACCAACCCTTCTTTACCTAAATGCGTCATATCCTTTGGAATTAATTCAAGCCGCTCAATGTTAAAGCCAGCTTTCTTCAACCACAGTGCATAGTCCTGATCTCCATAGAAGAAGTAAGGATTATGAAACGCATCAAAGTAACGCTTCCAAGTCTCGCTGGAAACGAGTTCAGAAAAAACTTGCAAAATATCTGAAGCATTTCCCTGACCACCGCAAGAAATGACTAACCGACCACCACTCCGTAAAGCTCGGCTCACACCGTTGAGGAAGGCTTGGTGATTATCAACCCAGTGAAGCGTTGCGTTTGAAAAACACAGATCGAATTCATGATCAAAATCAAGGGAACGTGCATCTAGGCAAGCAAAGGAAAGGTTGGGATACTCCGCTACTGCGTAAGTGCGAGTAGCGTAAACAATCATTTCGGGAGAACTGTCTATGCCCACCACTCGCCCCTTCGGTAGAGCCGTTGAAAAATCTGCTGTAATTTTCCCGTCTCCACAACCAACATCTAAAACAGATTCATCGCCTTGCAAATTAAGGGTCTGTCTTAGCTCTCGTGCCCACTTTAATTGAGCGTCTGAATTCTTGGCGTAGTCTTCTGGATTCCACATGGCTCCTCAGTTAACACACAGTATCGAAACTACCGCCACAACCAACAGCTTAAAAAAGCTAACAAAGTAATGTTCAAAAGCCCAGTTGCTCTCAGAAACTCAATTGCAGTTGGCTGACCGCTAATTGCCTTGACTAGGCTCTCTCACAGGCAGAGGTTCTGGCTTCACCGTAAGGGTCTGCTTCTGTCCGTTACGGTTAACCACAATCTGAAGCGGGTTGCCGATCGTCGCTGCCTCTACCTGTTGCTGCACTTGCTGTGCTGTTTGAATGGCTGTGCCGTTAATGCTGGCGATAAGATCACCCGGTCGCACACCTCCCCTTGCTGCCGGAGAATTAGACTGTAGTCCGAGCACCAGCACACCCTGATCCTGGTTAATCTTAAAGCCAGCGTTGCTCTGATTAATTTCGTTGCGGAGTTCAGGAGTGAGTTCTGCCATTTGAACCCCCAGGTAGGGGTGCTCTGCCTTCCCGGTGGTAACAATTTGGTCGGCGACCCGTGCGGCAGTCGCAATTGGGATGGCAAACCCCAGCCCAGTCGCGCCCTGGATGATGGCAGAGTTAATGCCAATCACTTCCCCTTCGGCGTTGATCAACGGACCACCAGAATTACCTGGATTAATCGCTGCATCGGTCTGGATAAATTCTACTCGCTCGGCTGGCACACCGACATCGGCAGCCGATCGCCCCGTCGCGCTGATGATGCCCTGCGTGACGGTAAAGCTCAGACCGAGAGGATTGCCGATCGCGATCGCGGCTTGTCCCGGCAAGAGATTATCTGAATTGCCTAGTTTGACCGTTGGTAGGCTCTGAGCATTAATTTTAACCACTGCCACGTCCGTGGTCGGGTCTGCTCCAACCACCGTTCCTTTAAACCGTCGCCCATCTTTTAGCACTACGGTCACGCTGTCGGCACCCTGCACCACATGGGCATTCGTCAGCACCCGCCCATCGGCTGTAGTGATGAAGCCAGAGCCTGTCCCACGCTGTACTCGCTGCGCCCGAGGTGCTTGACCACCAAAAAAGCGCTCAAAGCCAGAATCGCCAAACGATTGCCCCACTGTGCGGGTAGAGTCGATTCGCACGACAGCAGGTCCAACTCGCTCCACAATCTGAGCGACATAATCCAGGCTCGTCAGCTTTGGAGGCGCTAAAGGAGCCGTTGCAGGACTAGCCTGAAGAGGAGCCAGTGATGCTTGAGGGGTAGGAGCATTGCCAAGCTCATTGCGGATGCCCCCACAGCCAGCGCTACTGCCTAACAGGAACAGTGCTAGGTAAAAGGATGGCTGCTTAAGACGTGGCTGCTTAAGTTGATAGCGTTGTAGTAACGATAGTTTCATATACCGATCTTACCTCTTCGACTCCTCTATCTTTGCTGCTAACGCTCGCCATCTGCGATCGCACGGGTCAAGCTTAACCGGTCATCCCTGAATTAAGCCTGCGATGATGTTGATAGTCATTGCTACGATCGTCGTATTGAAAAAGAATGACAAAACACCATGCATTAACGCCAGCCGCCGCATGGAGCGCGATTCAATTTGCACATCAGATACCTGGCTGGTCATGCCAATGACGAACGAAAAGTAGAGAAAGTCCCAGTAATCTGGCTCAAGATCGTCAGGAAAATCCAGTCCTTCTGCCTTATCTTCTTCTAACGACTCGCTACCATCCTGGTAGTAACCATGAGCATAGTGCAACGCAAAAATCGTGTGCACCAGCAGCCACGAACCAATAATTGTGATCGCTGCCAGACCGACATGCAGCAGCACGATCGCAGCCGATCCCTCTTTGGCATCTTTGAGCAGAAAGCCGATCGCAAAAATGCTGATGCACGCAGCCGTTGTGACCAGACTCAAAATAACCAGGCGACCTTCATCCTGGCGCTGAGCCTGCGATCGCATTGTCTCTGGCGTTGCCCGTAGCATCACCCACCAGCTCAACAGCAGGAAGCAGAGCATACCCGAATCCCAGATGCAAAGCACACGGGATGATAGGTGCAGCCAGGCAGGTAGAAACGATGCCACAGCCGCAGACACTGCAATGGCAGCAACCAGGTGAGTTCTCGCATAAGATTTTCTTCGCGGCATTGAAGTCGGTTTCACGTCTGGTTCAGGCATTCTTGCTGAAGGAAAGTATAGCTTTGACCCGTCCATCAAACAGCAAGGCACCCAAACGGAGCCTGCTCTCTCGTTTTCTCAAGCGTCCTTTCCTCAAGGGCACCACCACAACTAAGGGATCTGCGGGTTAATAAAGTACCAATGAGCCAGGTTTCGGCTACGCTCAACCTTCAGGCATTGCGGGTTGGAGCGCGGTCGAAACAAA
>JACMKO010000084.1 GCA_014380065.1 Leptolyngbya sp. ES-bin-22
CATTGGCTACTATCCCCAAAACCGTGGTGGAAGAAATTTTCAATTCCTCCAGTGCTTGCGTTAGGGCGGGACGTTTGGTTTTGCCTAACCGTGTGACCAGTGCCAACCCATCCGTTTGAGAGGCAACCAGGCTACTATCGGCTAAGCCAACCAGGGGCGGAGTGTCATAAATCACCAGGTCAAACACCATCTGAAAGCGTTCCATCAACTGGTGCATTTTGCCAGAGGTCAGCGTCTCTGTTGGATCAACCGATGTCTGCCCTGCGGTTAACACCATTAAGTTGTCGCGCATGGGTGACTGCTGGAGTGCCGTTCTCACGTTGATGTTGCTCGTCACAATCTCGCTGAGTCCCAACTGATTGGGCAACCCCATTTGATGGTGCACCTGGGGATGGCGCAAATCAGCATCGACGAGCAAAACTCGTTGTCCCATCGCAGCGGCTGCCAGCGCCAGATTAACCGCGATCGTTGTCTTGCCATCGCCTGCTTCGGGAGAGCTAATGGTGAGCGATCGAATGGCATTACTCTCGCTTGTTAACAACCGGATGTTTTTATAGACGGAGCGGAAGGCTTCAATGAAAACAGACGAACTGTAAGGTTGATGACTATTACTTGAGCTTTGATCGGTGCTGAAGCCGTCAGCATCAGCTTCACCAGGTTTTGGTTTCTTCGCAAACAGATTGATGATAAACGGAGAGCTTGGTACTTTTTCGGCATCATTGAAGGGAATGGTACCCAAAAGGGGCAGCTTCGCAAAGCGCTTCGTTTCATCGGTTGTTTGCAGGATATCTTGGGCGATTTCTGCCAGAAAGCCAACGCCGATACCCAGCAGTATTGCCAAAACAGCAATGAGAGCGAGAAACCGCACTTTACTGATGGCATCGACATTGACTGGATTGCCCAAGGCATCACGAGTTAATTTAGGTGGTGTGAGCAATTCCCACGGCACTTCCTGTTGGGCAACGTCGATCTGAAGGGCTTCTCGTCGGCTCGAAAATTTGTTCAAGCTTTCGGTTGCAATCACCAACTCTCGCTGTAAGTCCGCATATTGGCGGGCAACGTTGGGTAACTGCTGAATTTTTTGATTGACGTCTGCTTCCGATCGCGCGATCGCCTGATTCCGAGCGGCGGCTACAGTTACGGGATCAGCCGCCTTATTCACCAAACGATTTGCTTCCACCTGCAACACATTCTGCAAGTTCCGCCGTTTTTCCAACAGCGCTTGCATCGCTGGATTATCGGGCTGCATTCTCGCCGACTCTGAGGCAATTTGGCTTTCAAGCTGTTGAAACTGGCTCTGCAAGGTTTGGTAATAAGAGGCTTCACCCAACACTGATTGCAGGTTAGAGCGCTGCAATTGCTGTTGTAATGTGCTGCGCTTGGCTTCGGCTTCTGCCAGTTGCGTTTGGCTATCGGCTTGCTGCTGTCCTAAATTGCCAGCACGAGTTGTGAGCTGTTGCCCTTGCAGTTCAGGATCGACGATCGTGTTCCGCTGACGCAGATCTTGAATCTGCCGTTGCAGCCCACCTACCCGCTGGCGCAGCTTGGGGAGTTGACTATCAATAAAGGCAACGCCCTGACGAATACTGGACTGACGCTCTTTGAGGCTGTAGCGAAGATACGCTTTGGACAGTGCATCCAAAATAAACTGCACTTTTTGTGGGTCTACATCCTGATAGCTGACCGCGATCAGCTTGGTTCCCTGCTCTTTTTTATCTAGCGTCAGGGTATTGATGCGAGCAATTTTTAAGTTAGCAATGAGCGCATCGTAGGTCATCTCTGGATAGCGCGTTTGCACCTCCTTAACGATCGGCTCCATTAATCTTGGGCTTTGCAAGATCCGAATTTGAGTCTCGTAATCGAGGCGAGACTGCTGAATGTTTAACTGGTCTGCTGAGGGAGTAATCTCAGAACCCTGGGCACGTGTGGACGATTGAGCCTGTTGTTGCTCCACCGTGACAGGCTCTACCAGAAGCTGGAATTCACCCGCATATTTAGAGGGCGATAAACCTGAAATTAAAAAGAGTAAACCACCCGCCGTGACGATCGTTCCCGCTGTGACGCTGGCGATTAACACCGCTCGACGACGGAGAACAGCGACTAACCAGCCCAAATCCCACTTTTCGTCATCGCCCTCAAAACTTTGATGCAATGCTAAAGGGTTTTTACCGTTCACTTCAGAGAGCAGTGATAGAGAATTTCGTTTACTATTCATGCCGTTCCTGATGGGTTTACTGTGCAGTGAAGGTGAAAGGGCTTAGAAAGCCGACTGAGAAAACACTAAAGACCAAAAATATTGAGGATTGAAAAGATACTGCCGAACGGTGTTAAGACATTACCTAAGCCATCAGTGAACTTGGTCAGCCCCGAACGTCCGACAACGATAATGTCGTTGTTGCGGAGGGTTGGATTCATTTGGTCATTAATGCTCTGTGCCAGATCGATCGCAATCTCCCGTTTTGTTACCGTTCCATCTGGATTTAAGCGAATGAGATCAATGGCACTTTTACGCGCCCGTCGATTGTCAAAACCACCTGCGGCTAGCAGCGCCTGGTTCAAAGGTGTGTTGGGTGGCACCTGCACTACACCGGGTTGTTTAACCTCGCCAACCACATTGACCCGAATGGTGTCAGGAGAAAAGCTCGCACTGGCAATGGCAGTCGCATCAGCAGGGCTAAGGTTTGTCGCGGTAGGAATGACAACCGTATCGCCCGACTGCAAGATGGTGTCCTGACGCAAATCACCGTCTTTAATGAGCGTTTGTAAGTTAACATCAATCGATTGTTCTGCCCCTGATCGGGTAAGACGTCGAATTTGAATACGGCGAATATCCGCTAATGGCTTGATGCCGCCTGCAACCTGAATGGCACGGGTCACTGTTGGAAAGGGACTCGTTGCCTGGGTTCCTGTTTGGGCACTAATGGTTTGACCCGTCACACCCGGTACACCCGCAGTGCTAGTTCTGGCATCACTTGCAACTGTGTAGGAACCTGGACGAAACACTTCACCGACGATCGCGATGGTGACAGGTTGACTGCGATCAGCAGAAAAAGTCGCATCCGCTAACTGTGCAGACTCCGCCAAGTTGATTTTTGTTGCCGTTGGAATCACAATGGAGTCGCCATCCCGTAGCGCCAGGTCTTGCTGGCGATCGCCATTCTGCAAAAATTGCCAGAGGTCAACCGTGACGCTTTGGTTTGCGCCTACTCTCTGTGGACGGCGAATCTGAATGTTTCTGACATCAGCCGCTTGAGTAATGCCACCTGCCAGTTTGAGAGCACTGGTCAGTGTGGGAAACTGTGTACTGCCATTGGCAGTTTGTGGTGTTAGCGAAACCGTGTAAGAACCCGGGCGATTGACCTCTCCCGCAATGCTGACCGAGACTGGACGCGGAAACAGCAACGTCACTGTGGTCAACGGACGCTTGAAAAAGCGCTGGAACTTTTTTGAAAGAAGATTGCCTGCCTGTTTTGGCGTGAGTCCTTTAACGGACAGCGTACCCACTAGCGGGAGGTTGAGAGTGCCATCTGCCAGAACCTGAAAGCGCCCGTTTTGCCCACTATATTCAGGCGCATCGAAAATATCGATTTGCACCTGATCGCCTGCGCCTAACGTGTAGGATTCGTCGATCGAGGGTGGTGGTAGCGGTGCTGAGGCAGGGACAGCCAGTTGGGTAGAGGTCGTTGGAGCCGCTGCATCGGCAGGAACACTGACAACAGTGGTGATTCCTAAAAGGGCAAGCCCTACTACCGCCTGGTGACTGTGCTTGAAATAGACCATACTCGTAGATACCTGTAAACGTTGGGTTTGAAACCGCAGGGAACCCTCTCACTTAGTCTTTACAGTCACTACAGGCATCATCAGGATTTTCAAGTAATGTAATCTTGAGATGAGGATGCCTCAAAAACCTGATGGATAAAGCCTTTGAGGTCTTGCCACACAAGCGTCACATTGGCTTCATTTAATCTTTGTCATAGGCTTCAAAGGCTGAACTCCAGGGTGAGTAGATATGGGTGCGCCTGTACTGACGTTACCGACACCGAGAACGTATTGAGAGATCTGTCTGAGCAGGTGCTGATGGGTGTGGTAACGAAGTTTGGTAAGAACGGTAATGAGTATGGGATGGCAGGTGAAGTGCGAAAAGCCGATCGTAAGCGACCAAAGCGCAGTGTGAGTACTGCTGTTGTTTCGCCCTCAACGCCTGCTGG
>JACMKO010000085.1 GCA_014380065.1 Leptolyngbya sp. ES-bin-22
CGATACTGGTCACACGTCCTGCAATATCGCCGCGATCGATCACTAGATGGCATTCCTGCGGTGGCATCCCTTGAAATGGCTCTAGTATAAAGCCCACCAATGTCTTTTTAAATGGACGTTTAGCCAAACTTTGTAGACTTCGTTGACCAATGAAAAATGGCTTGTCCAGTTTGACTGCCCATCCTAAATTAGCTTCTCGCGGAGTGGACAAGCCGTCAGTATCCTGCCCCACAATCAAGTGCCCTTTCTCCAATCGCAACAGGCGTTGGGCTTCGACACCAAAGGGAGTGATGCCGTACTTTGCACCCACTTCTAGCAAGGCATCCCAGAGGGCGATCGCGGAGTCTGCCGCCACGTGAATTTCATAGCCCCATTCGCCGACAAAACCAACGCGCAGCAGTAAGGCGGGAATTCCCGCTACCGTTGCCTGACGGACACCGAGATAGGGAAAAGCGCTACTGGATAACTCCAAATCGGTGAGTTTGGCAAGCACCTCACGGGCGCAGGATCCGGCTAGATTAATCGCCGATCGTGCGCCTGTTGAGTTCACAATGCCGCAATCCAAGCGCCACATGGTATTCAGGCGTGACAGTTCACGATAGATATTTGCCGCGCCGGATGTAGTGGTGGTGAAGTAGAAATGCTCGGCTCCAACACGGGCAATCACGCCATCGTCAATGATGACACCCGTTTCATCGAGCATCAGGGCATAGCGAGACATCCCAACTTTTAGATTGACGTAGCGTCCAGTGTAGATGCGCTCCAGAAATTCAGCCGCATCGGCACCCCGGATTTCCAATTTGCCCAGGGTGCCTACGTCGATAATGCCAACCTGTGTGCGAACGGCGATCGCCTCTGCTTGAATGCACTCCTCACGGCTTTTCCCTGGCTGAGCGTAGTATTCAGGTCGTCGCCAGTTGCCTGCCAGCATAAATTTTGCGTTCAAGGCGGTATGGCGGCTGTGCAATCGTGTTTGACGTTCAGGCGTGAATCCACGTCCTGCCAGATGAGAAAGGGGAACGGGATGGAAAAACGGTCGGGCGGTGGTGGTGCCAACTTCACCGGGAGACTTACCCGTTATGCGTGCCAGAATTCGCAGTGCATTCATGTTGGAATGTTTGCCCTGGCTGGGTCCCATTCCTACAGTGGTGTAGCGCTTGAGGAGTTCAATGTTGTCGAAGCCTTCCTGCGCGGCATTGTAGAAGTCTTTGAGTTGTAGGTCTTCGTCGAAGTCCACAAAGTTTTTGCCGTGGGGATGGGGGACGATCGCCCAGGGATGGGATTCGCCCTCACCCCTAGCGCTCTCAGGCAAACTGCCGTGCATACTCATCTGGGCTTCGTTGTTAGCTTTGATCGGGGGACTTCCCCCCGTCCCCCCGCCTTGTGGGGTCCTAACTCCCCCACGCCCCCCGAAAGGGGCTACTAGCTTAAGTGCTAGTCCCTCGTAGAGCGAGTCAGGCTGTGTGGGCTGAAGACTTTTACACTCACGCTCAACCACTTCTGAACACTCAGGAGGGGAAAGAGGGTTGGAATGGGTAAAGAGAGCCTCAAAGCCCAGATAAGCTGCTACTTCCATCCCAGCTCGATCGCCATCTTCCATTTTCTGCTCAAACTCAAACACTCCATTGACGCGACCGCACGCAAAAATGCCCGTAGGCAGAACGTCTGGAACAAATTGCTGCAAGTGCTCATCAAAGTGCATCTTGGCACCTGCTTGATAGAGCAAATTCGCGGCTGGTGCCCAACCCACACTCATCACGATGCCATCACAGGCGATCGACCGTTTCTGTCCCAGTTGCGGCTCATTACCATCAAATGGACAAATTACCGCACTGGAAACTCCATCGTTGGCTGGATTTTGCCGTGCTTCGTAAATACAGTATCCTGTGAAGATGGGAATATTCTGCGATCGCACCCTTTGCGTGAGATCCGTTGTCGCTGGTGTAGGACGCAGATCGACGATCGCCATCACAGTTACACCCTGCGCCGCCAAATCTAATGCCACTCGATACCCATCACTGTTCGCAGCCAAGACGACTGCCCGTTGCATGGGTTTAACGGCGTAGCGGTAGATCAATCGCTGTGCAGCCGATGCCAGCATCACGCCTGGAAGGTCATTATTGTGGAAGATGGCAGGCTGTTCGTAGACACCACTGGCAACAATCACAGCCTTTGCACGCACCTTGGAAAGCCGATCGCGATCGACTAAGGGAATCCAATGATCGGCGTAGTATCCTGCTGCTTGCGTTCCTGTGTACAGACGAATCTTGGGATGCGATGCGATCGCTTCTAGCAATGCGCTCGTTTTCTCAGCGCGCGATCCATCACCACTTAGTTGATAACTGCCCGATCCGCCAGCCTTCGCATTCTCATCAACAATCACCACGTCTACGCCTGTATTTGCGGCTGCTAGTGCGGCTGACAGTCCTGAAACACCCGCACCAATCACCAACACATCACAGAAGTCGTAGCGTTTGGGGGTGCGAATATGCGGCGTGGATGGATCGCCTTCGCCCAAGCCAGTCATGCGACGAATAAGGCGTTCCCAGAAGGGGAAGAGTTTTTTATCTAGAAAGGCTTTGTAGTAGAAGCCAACGGGCAGAAAGGGTGAAAAGAAGTTGAGTACGCTGGCGCGATCGCCCATCACACCACCCACTGTATTAATGGCAGTGAGGGACATTCCTGCTTCTAAGGGTGTCACATCAGCGCGGACATTTAACACCTGTTCCGACTGCATCAACGTATTGATGTCGTGATTTGCAAAGCTCAACAACCCACGCGGACGATGGTATTTGAAACTGCGTCCCAAGACTCGCTGTCCAGAAGCCCATAACGCGCTGCTGATGGTATCGCCTGCGTAGCCCCGAAAAGGCATGCCTTCAAACGTGAAATCAATGGGTTGAGTGCGATCGATCCATTCACCCCTTACAGGCAGCAGTCGTTGGCTCATGCTGCCTCCTCACCAAAGAGATAGGTGCGTAGGATTTCATCGGTCAAGGTGTTGCGATCGACCAAAAACCAGGTATTGCTGGGCGTATGGCACCACCATTCCTGCTTCACACCTGCTGCCCCGTTACGGTTAAACACATAATCTGCCCACATAGCATCATCCGTTGCCTGTGGATCGGGCATGGGGCGCACCTCATCTCCGTAGGCAAACTCAGAAATCGGTCTAGCACCATTAATTGGACAGGTCATGATTTTCATTGGGTTGCCGGACTCCTACTGCTTCCAACTGACGACTTCTGTAAAATGCTCAACGACTGGGAACGGATCATAAAAGTGATGAAGCAACTGCTTCCATTTTTGATAGGTGGATGATTCGCGGAAGCCGACAGTATGGTCTTCTAATGTGTTCCATCTCACCAACAGCAAATATTTTCCAGGCACTTCCAGACATTGATGGAGTTCATGGGATTCATAGCCAGACATAGAGGCAATGAGGAGCGATGCCTGTCTAAATGAAGTTTCAAACGCCTGCTCCATTCCACTTTTGACCATCAACATCGCCACCTCAAGCACCATAAACCCTCCTCAATTTCGACTCCCTACTCCCCACTCTCCACTCCCCCATTTCAACGCCCAACGGAGGCCGCACCCTTTTCCCCCACCAGAGCATAGTTGGTAAAGCGATCGAGTGAGAAGTCTTCAATCAACTCATGATTCCGATCGTTCGCGACTGTGTATGCCATCGTTTTGCCCGCAACAGGTGTTGCCTTAAACCCCCAGGTGCCCCAACCCGAATCTAGATAGAAGCCGTCGATCGCCGTTTTTCCCATAATGGGTGCAAAATCTGGTGTCATGTCTGCCATGCCTGCCCATTGCCGCACCACTTTGACATGAGACAAGAAGGGAAAAAGTTCTAACATATGTGCCGCCAAGCCTTCCACAAAATCGAGGGTCGATCGGGTGGAATGCAGTTCATAGGGGTCAAGCGATGCACCCATCACCAGTTCTCCTCGTGCGGTCTGGCTTACATACACATGCAAACTGCCCGAAACAATGATGGGATCGAGCCATGCTTTCATCGGTTCGCTTACCATTGCTTGCAGGGGATGGATGTAGAGGGGCGATCGTAATCCCACCATGTTCAGCAACCGGGGTGTTGATCCGGCAACCGCACAGAGGACTCGTGAGGTTGAAATCTTGCCGCGTGACGTTTCCACACCCGTTACCCGACCGGATTTTGTGGTGATACCCAAGACTTCGGTTTGTTGATGGATTTCCGCACCGCGTTGATCGGCTCCGCGCCCATAGCCCCACGCTACGACATCATGGCGGGCTATGCTTCCCGGCGCATGATAGAGTGCACCGAGAATAGGAGCGTGTCCACCACAGGTAATATCCATGTGTGGACACGCTTTTTGCACCGCATCGGCATCCACCAACTCGCTGTTAATGCCGAAATGCTTGTTGACCTCCGATCGCCAGCGCATCGTCCGCACCGACGCATCCGTATGTGCCAGCGTAAAGTGTCCCCGTGTGGAATAGAACAAATTCAGGTCAAAATCCTGTGATAAATCCTGCCACAAACGCACTGATTCATCGTAGAACTTCACCCCTTCAGGCGTAAGGTAGTTGGAACGAATGATCGTCGTGTTGCGTCCCGTGTTGCCACCGCCGATGTAGCCTTTCTCCAGCACGGCAACGTTACGCATTCCGTGATCGCGCGCCAGATAGTAGGCGGCTGCAAGTCCATGCCCGCCCGCGCCGATGATGACGGCATCATAGCTGTCTTTCAGGCGATCGGGTTGCCGAAACATCCGGGGTTCCGGGTATTTCTTTGAGAAGCCAAATTTCAGCAGACGTAATGGCATGGCTTTTTCTTATGAGAATACAATCTACCGAAACACGACGGTTTTGTTGCCGTGCACCAGCACCCGATCTTCAACGTGGTAGCGCAATCCTCTTGCCAGCACTGCTTTTTCAATGTCCTTCCCATAACGCACTAAGTCTTCCACAGAATCGGAATGGTCAATGCGAATCACATCCTGCTCAATGATGGGACCCGCATCCAGGTCTGCGGTGACGTAGTGACAGGTTGCGCCCGTGAGTTTCACGCCGCGTTCATACGCCTGATGATAGGGTTTGGCACCCACAAATGACGGCAAAAACGAATGATGGATGTTGATAATGCGTCCAGAGTAGCGATCGCACATCTCCGGTGATAGCACCTGCATGTACCGTGCTAAGACCATTACATCTCCTTTCACGCGCTCAAAGAGATGGGTAACTTTGTCAAAAGCTTCCATTTTCGTATCGGCTGTGACGGGCACATGATAGAAGGGAATCTCATGCCACTCGACAAACTTACGAAAGACATCATGATTAGAAATGACGCAGGGAATTTCTACATCTAATTCACCACTTTGCCATCGCGCCAAGAGGTCATACAAGCAATGCTCTAGCTTGGAGACCAGGATCACCACTCGCTTTTTCTGTGCTGAGTCGGTGACGTTCCATTCCATCTGGAAGGACTCAGCGATCGGTGCAAACTGTGCTCGAAAGACCTCAATGCCAAAGGGCAGCGAGTCGGCGAGAATTTCTTGCCGCATGAAAAACCGCTGCATCACCTGATCAGCATGATGCTGTGCTTCCACAATCCACCCCTGATAATTAGCAACAAACGTACTCACGGCTGCTACGATGCCCACACGATCTGGGCAGGAGAGCGTTAACGTGTAGCGTCGCACAGAAGGCATGAGAAGAGTCTTAGTAGGCAACCTTAATGCTTATCATGCAGTTTTGATTCATATATGTCAACTAAATTTCCTGCTATTATGCAAAACGTAGGGGCATGGCATTACCATGCCCCTACGCACGGTTTGAACGAAACCCGGTTTCTGCGCTAGCCCGTGAGGTGAACGATGGTAGACGCTACGACAAGTAAGCTTGAGCGACCTGTCGCTGACCATACATTAGAGCGTTATGTAGGCAACACCATTCGTGACTTACGGCAGCGACATGGGCTGACGATCGCCGAGGTCGCTGAGCAAAGCGGCATTTCGCGTGGGATGCTGTCTAAGATCGAAAACGCACAAACCGCCACAAGCCTGGAAACGTTAGCAAAACTCGCCAGCGCCCTGGGTGTGTCATTAGCGATGCTGTTTCGCAACTACAACATTCCTGCGGGAAGCGCCCAACTGGTCAAGCGCGGCGAGGGCATGGAAGTGGTGCGTCGAGGCACCAAGCGCGGTCACACTTATCACCTGTTGGCATATGACCAGGGACCCACCAAGCTCTTTGAGCCGTTTCTGATCACAATGGATGACGAGTCTGAAGTCTTTCCCATCTTCGAGCATCCTGGTACAGAATTCATTTACATGCTGGAAGGAGCGATCGAATATCGTCATGGGCAATCTACCTACCGACTGGAACCAGGGGATTCTCTGACCTTTCGCGGAGACATTCCTCACGGGCCCGAAAAGCTGATTACCTTACCCATTCGCTTTCTCGCCATCATCTATTACTCAATGCTGCCTATGGATGTGTAGGAGCAAGGCAGTGCTTCGCTCCTACGAAGGATGATTTCCTAAGAAGGGTTTTTACTTCGATTGCTGCATTGGCTATCAGTCAATCTGCTTGAGGAATTAGTACGGTTTGGACTTGAACCTTACTAAGTCCTCGCAAAGTCAGCCGGATTTTGATCGCGCCGATGCTGCACGGGAATGGGTGGACCTTGACGATCTCCCACCAGAGCAGCCGTGGACTCTAAGGCTTCCCTCAGCCGTTTAGCGGCATAAATTGACATATCTCGCGGTACATTAATGCGATCGCGCAAGTAGCGTAACGCCACATCAGATCCTGGTGGCGGTGGACACACTTGGTGAGTCATCAGGTTTGTCAGGGCACAGCGCAACGCTTCATCCATCAAGTTGTCATCGGCAGGGTTGACGCGCATAATATTGGCACGGTGCTTGATTACCCGGTAAAGCGCCTCAGCACGAGTGGTTTCTGGCTCTGGATATGTCACATCGGGTAGCCCTTCCCAGGAACCGTTGTCCACACGAGCTTTATTTAGCTCCATCTGTGGCTCACCGTTTTCCCAGCAGCCTCCCATCTGCGGTGGCAAATCATGGACATGAGTATGGAAGTCGCTCTGGGTGCCTCGATAGGTGGGACGGCTTTCCATCGCATCAAACCAGTCAGATAGACGCGGGTTTGCTTCACGCAAAGAGTAGCCTTTGTAGTAATAAAGACTGGCATTCATGCGTTCCACATAGGGCGTGAAGATCACATCCACCGTCCCGAACTCGTCCAGGAAATATGAACCTGGTGTGGCACTCAGGGCAGTTTCAACTTTGGCAACGACGCTGATAAATTGTTCACGATTGCCTTGTTCTTGTCGCGCCGAACTCGATGGATAGCACAACCAGGCGCACCAAGATCTAAACAGCAAGCGCTCTAGATAGCGCAGCGGGAGGACTGTAGGGTGTTTCATACCCAATCCCAGAGCGCCAAAAACCTGCTCCAGAGCCAGCAAAATGTCATCGCTTTCGGTGATGATGCGACCGTCAAGCTCGATCGCGGGCAGCATCCCCGATGGCACTTTGCGTTTGTACCAACGTTCTTTCTCTCCGTAACAGAACATCGTTACTTTTTCGATGCGGTAGGGAATTTGCTTTTCCTCTAGCCATAGCCAAACTTTCTGGCAGTAGGGACACCAGGCATGGTTGTCGCGGTAGAGCGTCACCCGCACATCAGCTTCAGTGTGCCCAAAGAGACGCAGGCGGGCTTGAGCATTGGTGGCACCATTGACAGAATCAACCTGGAAATCTGTGAGGGCTTCCAGTTCTGACCAGCTTAAAGGGGCGATCGATGTGGCAAGGGATGTCATAGTAAGTTCAACGGTACCGATCTGAAAAGGGTTCTTACAACAGCAGGTGTGCCTACTAACAATTGTCTAACAGCTCGAACGCTAAAACGTGAGCAACGACCACTTCTAGCTTAAAGCAACCCGCTCTCGCATGGGAACGTCTGTGCAGTTGGAGCTATACATACGAAAGAGCGTGAAGCGGTTGCTCTTGCTTCTAAAGCTGAACGATCGCCTTGCTTCACGCCCACGATCGCTGAATCGAATACGCATCAAATTGTTCATCGCGGCTAACCAGCGTCAAAGTGTGAGTGATGGCTTGTGCGATGATCATGCGGTCAAACGGATCACGGTGATGCAAGGGCAGATTGCTAACCTGCAATGTATCAGCAAACGAGATTGGCAATAGCGTCATGCCTGCGGCAGCTAGTCGAGCTGCGATCGTTGCATAGTCTCTTTGAAGTGCAAGTTTTCTAATGCTGAGTTTGATTGCAATTTCCCAAAGACTGGCGATGCTTACGTAGACTGTATCATGACGCTTCGATTTGCTCTTTCAAGGTAACTGGTAAATGAGGATCGTCTTCTGAGAACCAGATGAAGGCATGAGTATCTAACAGGAGATGACTCATGCCATATACTCCTTGAAGTCTTCCAGCGGCTCATCAAAGTCATCAGCAAGCGGTAAAACAAAGGTGCCTCTGAGAGCACCCGCGTGACGCTTCTTTGGTGTCACTTCTACTATATGTGGGATGTTGGGATACTTCTGAGCCAGAAATTCTGCATAATGTAGCACTTCTTGCTGGAGCGACGCAGGTAGTTTATGCAGCGCTTCTAATAAGTCTGGTTGGATCATGGCTCTTGCCCCCATTCAAGTTCGCAATCAAAGTCAGCGTCGATCGCCCTTCACATATCCTCTCTCAGAATAAGGCAGCTTATCACGATCGCGCGAGTCTCTCAGAAACCGGGTTTCTTCACGAAAGATGCTGTTAACATCCAAATGATGA